>JBATPF010000344.1:0-2906 GCA_049291355.1 Giesbergeria sp. | reverse complement strand
CCACCGGGCCGCGCGGCACGGCGGAAGCAGAACCCGTCACCCCCGCCGCCTACGACAGCGCCTTTGGCAGCCTGCGGGCGCAGGGCGCCGTCAGTGCCTATGCACAGACCGATCAGGGCCCAAGCGTGGCGCGCCAGCCGCTGACCCTGGTGCGCGACGTGATGACCCGCGGTGCGCTCACTGTTGCGCAGGGCGCGCTGGTTAGCGAAGCTTGGCACTTCTTGGCCGAGCACGGCGTGGCACAGGCCCCGGTGGTGGATACGCTGGGCCGCGTCATTGGCCTGCTGCTGCGCGCAGACATGGTGCCGCTGGAGCTGATTCCGCAACCCGGCGGCGTGCCGGCCGCGATTGCGCGCGCACGCAGGCTGGTGGACGAGGTCATGATCTCGCCCGTACCCACGGCGGCGGCGGGCACAGGCCTGCGCCGCGTGGCGTCGGTGCTGCTGGACACCGGCCTGCCTGGGCTGCCGGTCACCAATGAACTGGGTTTGCTGGAGGGCTTTATCTCGCGCACCGACATCCTGCGTGCGGTGGCTGCGGACCCGCCGCTGGATCTGTGGACCTAAAGAGGCAAAATTTTATGTAAAAAGAGGCTCTAGCGCTTACCCCATAAGCATTAGAAGCTATCAAAACAATAGCATCTAGATCTCTTCACCGACCTCGGGCGCCACACCGTCCATCCGCAGGCCCTTGGGCAGCGGGAACTTGATGGACTCCTGAATGCCGCTGAGCGTGCGGACCGACACCGCGCCCAGGGCCTTGACGCGCTCGATCACTTCGGCCACCAGCACTTCGGGCGCCGAGGCACCAGCCGTCAGGCCCACGCGGGCAATGCCGGTGAACCACGCGGGTTGCAGTTCGTCGGCACTATCGACCATGTAAGCCGTGGTGCCCAGGCGCTCGGCCAGCTCACGCAGGCGGTTGCTGTTGGAGCTGGTTGGGCTGCCGACCACGATGACCAAATCCACCTGCCCACTCATCAGTTTGACGGCGTCCTGCCGGTTTTGCGTGGCGTAGCAGATGTCCTGCTGCTTGGGCTCGCGCACCTGTGGAAAGCGGGCGCGCACGGCAGCCATGATTTCGGCGGCGTCGTCCACCGACAGCGTGGTCTGCGTGACCACCGCCAGCTTGTCGCTCTGCGCTGGCTGCACGCGGGCCACATCCGCCACGTCTTCCACCAGATGGATGCCGCCGTCGAGCTGGCCCAACGTGCCTTCCACCTCGGGGTGGCCCTTGTGGCCGATCATGATGAATTCGTAGCCCTCTTGGGCGAGCTTGGCCACTTCCACGTGGACTTTGCTGACCAACGGGCAGGTGGCGTCAAAAATGTGGAAACCGCGTGCCTTGGCCTCTTCCTGCACCGCTTTGCTGACACCGTGGGCGCTGAAGATCAGCGTGGCGCCGGGCGGCACGTCGGACAACTCTTCGATGAAGATGGCGCCCTTGGTCTTGAGGTCGTTGACCACATAGGTGTTGTGCACGATCTCGTGGCGCACGTAAATGGGCGCGCCGAACTTGGCCAGCGCCCGCTCAACGATTTCAATTGCCCGGTCCACCCCGGCGCAGAAACCGCGCGGCTCGGCCAGCAAGACTTCTTGCGGCAGCTTCACAACACACCAATCACGTAGGCCTCGAAACTTACAGCGCGGCCCGCCAGCGGGTGGTTGAAATCCACCAGCAGCGCTCGCGCGTCGCCCTCGCTGCCCACGCGCACCACAGCGCCGGCGTAAGTGCCGTGGCCGTCGGGTGTGGGGAACTCCACCACTTCGCCTACGTGGTACTGCTCGTCGGGGTCGGCCAGGGCGTCGAGCAATTTTCCCGGCACCCACTGCTGCATCTCGGGGTTGCGCTCACCAAAGGCTTCACCGGCGGCCAGCTCGAATGTGGCGCGCGCGCCCTCTTGCATGCCGATGAGGCGCGCCTCCAGCGCGGGCGAGAGTTCGCTGTTGCCCAGCGTGAGCGTGGCGGGTTTGTCTTCGAACGTATTGATCACATCGCCCGCCGGACCGGCCAGGCGGTAATGCAGGGTAAGAAAGGAGCCTTGTTGAACGGTAGCCATGCGTGCCTCTATAAACTGGTGCCATTTTAGGATTGCCGCGCTTATCCCTTCGGGAAACCCCTGATTCATGCCTCTCAAAGACCTGCCTGTCGACGCCCGCCCGCGCGAAAAACTGCTCGCCCGCGGCTCGGCCGCGCTCAGCGACGCCGAGCTGCTGGCGCTGCTGCTGCGCACTGGCATCGTCGGCAAGGGCGTGCTGCAGCTGGCGCAGGAGCTGCTTGATGCCCCGCACATCTGTCCCGAAACCAAGCGCCCCATGGGCGGCTTTGGCGGTATTTCCGGCCTGCTGCACGCCAGCATGGCCGACCTCTCGCGCATCAAGGGTCTGGGCCCCGCCAAGCGTGCCGAGCTGGTGGCGGTGCTCGAACTCGCCCGGCGCGCATTGGCCCAGCAGTTGCGTGAGCGCGAGGTCTTCGACTCACCCGACGCCGTCGGCCATTTCCTGCAGCTGCATTTGGCGGCCAAGGGTCACGAGGTATTTGCCGTGCTGTTTCTCGACAGCCAACACCGGCTGATTGCCCTCGAAGAGCTTTTTCGCGGCACGCTCACGCAGACCAGCGTGTACCCGCGCGAAGTGGTGCTGCGCGCCCTGCACTTCCAGGCAGCCGCCGTGGTGCTGGCGCACAACCACCCCAGCGGCAGCGTGCAGCCCAGCCGCGCCGACGAGGTCCTGACGCAATCCCTCAAAAGCGCGCTGGCGCTGGTCGATGTGCGTGTGCTGGACCACGTCATCGTCGCACCCGGCCAGTGGCTCTCGATGGCGGCCAAGGGGCTGGTGTGAGCCAGACGGGCGAGCGCTTTTTTGGCCTGGCATCGCTTGGGCCCCTGGCGCGCCACCTGCGCGAGC
>JBATPF010000343.1:0-2008 GCA_049291355.1 Giesbergeria sp. | reverse complement strand
TCTGGCTATCCGTGATCACCCCAAAAAGCTAGCATTCATGCGGGATGCAGGGGTTTTGCAGGGGCGACTAATTCCATTTCTAAATCAAACGATCACTTTGTCGGCTTCGCTTGTAGTACGCCTGTGCTGTCTGCGCTTCGCCTTCGCGTACTCGATTGATTTAGAAACCGAATAACGCATGGCCGCGCCAGGCGGCTGCGCCTGAGCGCTCAGCCGTCTGCGCCTTGGTCTACCCAGAGCACTTTGTCGATGTCCACGCCCAGGGCGCGCGCCTTGGCGAGCAGGCGGTTGCGCACGCCAGGCGGCAAAGTGGGGGTGCGCGAGAGGATCCACAGATAGTCGAGGTCGGAGCCCACCACCATGGCCCACTGGTAGTTCGGGTCCAGCGCCACCACGTTGTAGCCGCCGTAGAACGGACCAAAGAACGACACCTTGAGCGCCGCCCGGGTGGATTCGCCGACAAAGCGCGCCTTGCCCACTGCCTCGCGCCATTCTTTCTTTTTGGGGTCGTAGCCGCGATTGACGACCTTGATCGTGCCGTCGTCATTGCGGCTGTACTCAGCGCTGGTCTGGATCAGGCCGCGCTCAAAACGGTGGTCAATCCGCGCCAATTCCATCCAGTGGCCTGCATAGCGATCCACGTCAAACGGGGTGACAGGTTCCACGCCTTCCGGCGGCCGCGTTGCACAGGCCGACAGCGTGAGCAAGGTGGCAACCGCCGCGGCACCGGCCAGGGCAATGGGCCAGCGGCGGTAGCGGGGAACGGAGGCGTTGCGGCGCGCGTGCATGGGCAGTTCTTTCTCGGTAAGCACCAAAGGCAATGCGCTACTGTAGGCAGGCTGAGCGGGGCCCTGTGTAGGTGTGCGCTGGCAGCTCACGTCGGAAAGCGCAGCGGCACAGGGACAGAAAACAAGTTCGCATTTGCCGAAAAATATGGACCAAATAGGCCTCTAGCGCCTATTGTAAAAGCGTTTGCAGCTATCGTTATGATAGTTTTTCAGATGAAATCCGTGGCCAACGATATCCCTCGTGCTGCGGGTAAGCTAGCGCGGGCAGGGCGTGCAAACGGTGCATGCCTTGCCGCAACTCAGGCAGCCATTGACCATGCAATTCAACGACCTCGTAGACAGCCACGAAGACACCGAGCGCAGCCGCGCAGAGCGCACGGCTGCTGCTTCGCGCAGCACCTGGGTCAGCGTAGGGGTCAACCTGGTGCTTTCCAGCATCCAGATCGTGGTAGGAGTGTTGTCCAAGTCGCAAGGCCTGATTGCCGACGGCATTCACTCGCTGTCCGATCTGGTGGCCGACTTCGTGGTGCTGTTTGCCAACCACCACTCCCAGAAAGAAGCCGACGAGGAACACCCCTATGGCCACCAGCGCTTTGAAACCGCCGCCTCGCTGGTGCTGGGGTTGTTGCTGCTGGGCGTGGGCGTGGGCATGGTGTGGTCGGCCGTGGTCAAGCTGGAGAACCCCGAGGCCATTGCGCAAGTGCATGTGGTCGCCCTGTGGGTGGCCGCCGCGGCGCTGGTGGGCAAGGAACTTTTGTTCCGCTACATGCTGGCCGTGGCCAAGCGCGTCAAGTCGAGCATGCTGGTGGCCAATGCCTGGCATGCGCGTTCGGATGCGGCCTCGTCGCTGGTGGTGGGCATCGGCATTGCGGGCAACCTGATGGGTTACCCCATCCTGGACCCGATCGCGGCGTTGATCGTCGGCTTCATGGTCGCCAGGATGGGCTGGACATTTGGCTGGGACGCGCTGCACGACCTGATGGACCGCTCGGTGGACGAACAGGAAGTGCAGGCCATTCGCCAGACGCTGCTCGACACCCCGGGCGTGAGCGGCGTGCACGATGTGCGCACGCGCAAGATGGGCGACATGGTTGTGGTGGACGCCCACCTGGAGGTCAACGCCGCGCTCACCGTCGAGGCCGGCCACGACATCGCCGTCCTGGCGCGCCAGCGCGTACTGCAAAGGCACCGCGTGCTCAATTTGATGACGCATGTGGACC
>JBATPF010000342.1:0-2582 GCA_049291355.1 Giesbergeria sp. | reverse complement strand
CGTGCCGCGCCTGGCCGCTGCCAACGCGCTGTTGACGCCCGCCGTGGAGGGCGTCAACGAGTGGGAGCCAACGGTGCTTCTCATGGGACGCGACGGCGGCTATATCTGCCACACCGGCGCAGACCGTCTGGTTTGGCAACCCGAGTTGGCTTGGGAAGCCGGCTTCTTTTGCACGCCCCGCCCAGCTCCGAGCCGCTCTACAAAAACACCTGCTACAGCTTCGTGAGCGACACAGACGCGGTCCACGTGGTCAGCATGCACCACTACGACGCTACCCGAAAGACGATGCTGCCGGCGGCGTGCGCGGGGGGCGTCTCGGTCACGGCAAGCGACCTCGAAGGCCACCATGCGCTGGCCTGGGCTCGCGCCATCTGGGCAGATTCACTCGGTTGAGCAGGGCCTGTCGTAGTCAAATTTGCTATAATATATATAGCTAAAAAATCAATAAATATAAGCGATAGAGCCTATTTTGTTTGATTTTTTCTGGTGCATTAAGGCAAAATGGGCAATGCCCGCTCGCCCAGTGCCGGGCCGGGTTGTGCCTCGGGCTGGTGGTCGAGCAACCGGTCCATCAGGCCGGCGCCGGCCCACATGCCGATCAGGGTCAACCAGGCGGTGAGGGCGAAAATGGCGCCGCCTGACATGCCCGCCCCCACGGCGCAACCACCGGCCATGATGGCGCCAAAACCCATGGCCACCGCGCCGACGATGTAGCGCGCCATGCTGTAGCCGTCCTTGAATCCCTCGATCTTGAGGTCGCGGCCGACGATGGCCCCGATGAGCGAGCCGAGGAAGACGCCGGGCAGCATGCCGAAATCGAAACCCACCGCCGCGCCTGGTGCGCTGAGCACCCGCATCAGCCATTCGGCCGAAGGGCCACTGAAAGTCAGCCCCTGAATGGGTACGACATTGAACGAGGTATGCGCCACCAGCGCGCTGAACCACCAGGCGGCAGCGACCGCCAGGCCCGTGCCCACGCCGCCCACCCACATCCAGAAGCGATTGGCCGTGCGCAGCGCGAAGAACACTGCGGCGGCCATCCACACCAGGCCCGCCAGCAGGCCTCCCCAGTGGTTCAGGCCCAGTTGCGCCAGCAGGTCGCGCGAGGGCCCGCCGTCGACCATCCACAGGTTGCTCAGCCACATGCGCGGAGCCACCAGCACGCCGCCGAGCGAGGCCTGCGCCGCCGCGGCAAACACCAGGCCCGAGAGCAACGCGCGCAGATTGCCATTGGCTGAAAGCACCAGCAGGCGGCTGGCGCAGCCGCGCGTCATCACCATGCCGCAGCCAAACAGCAAACCTCCGATGAGCGCGCCCGAGAGGCTGCCCCGGTTGGAGAGCTGGCGTGCAGTACTGACATCGAGCTGGTGGAGCAGGATCAGCGCCTGCACGACCACCACTGCGGTAGAAAACGCGAGGAGCCAGACGGCGAGCTTGTCACCAAATCGCCGGTGCCAGAACTCGATCACCGCCGCACGCAAGCAAAAGCGCGAACGCTGCGCCGAAAACCCGAACAGCATGCCCACGGCAGCGCCGCCCAGCGCCAGCACGGTGGGTTCGCCCCAGGTTTCGAGCACGGTTGCCAGGTCCACTGCAATCCCCAATAATGCCTAAATAAGCTACAACTTATATGAATCATAGGAACCTCATGGCCTGCTGTCTTGATGAACGTCAAATGGGCTTGCGGCCAGCGCGGTCGTGCAGGGGTGCGCTGGCGCTCGCTCTGGTAAGCATGGCCTTGGCTTCGCCCGGCGCAGCCTTCGCCCATGACGAGCCCGCCGCCACCGCCGCTTCCGCGCCCGCAACAGAGCAAGCACAGCCGATGCAGGCGGTGCAGGTCTCGCCCTCGGTGTGGTACGTGCAGGGGCTCTCGGCGCTGGGCTCCAGCGCCAACCGCAACTTCATCTCCAATGCCGGTTTCGTTGTCACCCAAACGGGGGTGGTGGTGATCGACGCACTGGGTTCACCAGCCCTGGCCGAACAACTGCTGGGCGAGATCCGCAAGCACACGCCGCTGCCGGTGACGCATGTGATCCTCACGCACTACCACGCTGACCACGTGTATGGCCTGCAGACCTTTCAGCGTGCCGGTGCCAAAATCATGGCCCACCAGGCAGGCCGCGAATACCTCAACTCTGAAACCGCGCGACTGCGCCTGCAGGCCTCGCGCACCGACCTCGCCCCCTGGATCGACGCCAGCACCCATTTGGTGGCGGCAGACGAATGGATAGACGGGCCCAGGGATATCGACATTGGCGGCACGCGCTTGCTGCTGCGTCCCGTGGGACCGGCACACACCCCCGAAGACCTGGCGATCTACCTGCCCCAGGAAAAAGTGCTGTTCGCGGGCGATCTGGTATTTCGCCAACGCATTCCTTTTGTTGGCCAAGCCAACAGCGGGCAGTGGATCAAGTCGCTCGACGTGCTGCTCGGGTTCGACACGGTGGCCGTTGTGCCAGGCCACGGCGCGGTGTCGCGCGAGCCGCGCAAGGACATGGAACTCACGCGCAACTATCTGGCCTATCTGCGCCAGACCATGGGCAAGGCGGCGCGCGACATGACACCCTTTGACGACGCTTACC
>JBATPF010000341.1:0-7728 GCA_049291355.1 Giesbergeria sp. | reverse complement strand
GGGCGCCCACGCGTGCCGTCAGAACCTTGCTGCCTTCGGGCACGCCTTGCACCGCCACCCAGGTCGCGCCATCGATTTGGACACGCTTGCCCGTCCGCACCGCGCGATGCGCCACCTGGCTGCCTTCAGCCACTTGCACGTACGGGTCGGCTTGGTCGGTGCGCACCGCGTCCAGCGGTACGGCAAGGGCCTGCTCGGTGCCGGCTGCGATGGCGCCCTGCACAAAGACGCCCTGGCGCAGGCCGGGCAGGGCGCCCACGTTGTCAATGGCGAGGTACACCGGCACCGCGCGCGAGCCGGCTTGCGCGCTGGGGCTGATGCGCACCACGCGTGCCTGGAGACTTTGCTGCGTGCCCTCCAGCGCCAGCGTGGCCGTCTGGCCTACTCGCACCTGGGTGGCCTCTGCGGCGGGAACCAAGGCTTCCACTTCCAGGTTCGACAAATCAACCACTTCGAGAATGCGCGCTTCGACTGCCACACGCTCGCCGTCTTGCACCAGACGTTGCGCGACCATGCCGTCAATCGGGCTCTTGAGCACGGTGTCGGCCAGCGACTTGCGCGCCACGTCGGCCCCGGCCACGGCCGCCTGGTAACTGGCTTTGGCGGCGTCCAGGCTGGCGCGCGAGGTGTCGAGCGCCGTTTTCGAAATGAAGCCCTGCGCCACCAGCGCCTGGTTGTTGTCGAACTGCCTCTGGCTGATCGCCACCTGCGCCCGCGCCGCATCGGCCTGCTGCTGCGCCTGGCGCACGCGCGCCTGGGTTTCTGTGGTGTCAATGCGTGCCACCACCTGGCCTGCCTGCACGCGGTCGCCTTCGCGCAGGCTCAAGCCCTGCAGTTCCCCGGCGACGCGGGCCTTGATGGTGGCCGACTGCACGGCGCGCACGGCCCCCGAGATGGGAATTCCTTGGGTGAGAGAGCGCGCGCGCAGCTCGATGACCTCGTCGGGGGCAATGTCCATCACCACGCGTTCGGAGCGCGCGCTGCTGGCGGTTTGTTGCTGCGCCTTGCGCGCCGCAATCGCCCGCAAGGCGCCCAAAGCGACCACGGCGACGACGATGGCCACGGCTATCCAGGGAATCCAACGTTTCATGGTGTCAGCGTGAAAGAGAGGGTGGGGCAGCCGGCGCCGGTCGCGCGCAGAGGCCAAAGAGCAGGCTGTCGACTTGGTGGTCGATGAAGACCTGGGGATCGAAATCATCCGCATTGGGCACGCAAGCGCCCATGGAATGCTTGGTGAGCATCAAAAACATCAAGGGCGCAATGATGGCGTGCACCGCGTACACCGGGTCGACCACGCGAAACTCGCCCGTGGCCATGCCGCGTGCCAGCACTCGGTGAATCAGTTGCTGCGCCGGTTCGATGACCTCGCGCTGATAGAACTGGGCGATCTCGGGGAAATTGCCGGCCTCGCACAGCATCAGCTTGGTGATACCCGAGGCGCGCGTGCTGCCAATGCGCTCCCACCAGGCCTGGTAGCAGGCGCGCAACATCTCACCCGTGCTGCCGGCGAACTCGTCCATTTGCGTGGACCATTCGGCAAAGCGCCCCACGATGCTCTCGCGCACCACGGCCTTGAACAGATCTTCCTTGCTGGGGAAGTACAAGAAAAGGGTGCCCTTGGAGACCCCTGCCCGCGCCGCCACCTCTTCCACCCGCGTGGCGGCATAGCCTTTCTCCACAAACAGGTCGAGCGCAGCCTCCAGCAGCTCGCCAGGGCGTGCTTCCTTGCGGCGCTCGCGCTTGGGCGCAGGCGGAGAGGGTGGGAGGGGCGTAGGCACGATTTGTTTACTGACTGACTGGTTAGTAATGTAGCAAAACCGCCCAAGGGGGTCAATTGCGCTGCTTCCGATGCCGCTAGCCGGCAATAGCCCCATTGCGGGCAGGTCGGCGGAAGTGTTTACGATTCGGCCACGGCACCCGCGCTGCCGCATCCACAAAATGGAAAGGCACCATGACCGAAGCACGAGACCAGGGTTTTCCGGAGTTTTACGCAAGGGCGCCCGTGATCACGGTGCGCGACCCATTGGCCCAGTTTCTGGGTGCGGCCCGCGACGGCCTAATCCAATACAGCTACACCGACGTAGTGCGCTTGTCAGGCCATTCTTGCCCAACCGTCGCTGGCGCCTACCTGATGGCCCTGCATGGCCTGCGCGCACTGTATGGGGACGAAACGCCCGTGCGCGGCGACGTAGAAGTCTTCATGCACGGTGCGCCGGGCAGTGGCGTGACCGGGGTCATCTCGTCGGTGGTGCAACTGGTGACCGGCGCCGCTGGCGAGACGGGATTTCCCGGTGCTGGCAGCCTGGGCCTTTTCGCACGAAAGAACCTGCTGACCTTTGGTGCCGACGTCGACGGCGTTCTGGGCATGCGCCGCCGCGACACCGGCCAGGCCGTCACTGTGCACCACGACAGCGCCATAGTCCCCTGGCCCGATGAGATGAGGCCGCTGGTCGCCAAGGCATTTTCCGAGCAGGCCAACAGCGCAGAGCTGGAGCGCTTTGCACAGCTCTGGCAGGAGCGGGTGCGCCTCATGCTGATGGAGCATGCCGACAACCCGGCTCTGGTGTGGGTCAACGACTGGCATCCCGCCCGGAAAACCCACAACCCACAACCCATATGAAGGAGCTTGACGCCATGGACCACCCAGACAAGCAACCCGGTACCGCTACCCCAGCCGGAAAGACAACCATCACCTTGGCCGGTGGCTGCTTTTGGTGCACCGAAGCGGTGTTTGACCGCGTGCGCGGCGTGACCGATGTGCAAAGCGGCTACTCCAACGGCCATGTGCCAAACCCCACGTACGAGCAGGTATGCACCGGCCACACCGGCCACGCCGAAGTCGTGCGCCTGCAGTTTGACGAAACCGTGATCAGCCTGCGCGAGATTTTGGAAATCTTCTTCGCCACGCACGACCCGTCCCAACTCAACCGCCAGGGAAACGACGTAGGCACACAGTACCGAAGCGGCATCTATTTCGAAACCGAAGCCCAGGGCGAACTGGCCCGCCAGATGCTCAAGGAAATGGCGGCGGAGGGCATCTACGAGGGGCCCATCACCACCGAAGTCGCGCCACTCGCCAACTGGAACGCTGCCGAGGCCTACCACGACGACTACTACGCACGAAACCCCAACCAAGGCTACTGCGCCGCGGTGGTGGGGCCGAAGGTGGCCAAGTTTCGCAAGACATTTGTGCGGTTTTTGAAGGATGGGTGAGACGAAATTTTAAGGAAAATTGGACTCCAGCGCTTATTGGGCAGGCGCTGGCAGCTATCAAAATTGAGTTCTCCAAGGATTCTTCGGCTTCGACTGCACGGTTCGCCACTTCCAAGACGCTTTGCACCATCCACCCGCACAACGTGGTGAGGATCCTCGGTTGTGCATTGGTTCTTGCCTTGCAGGTTGTAGCCGCGTGGATACAATCAAAGCACGTACAGCGTCATCGAAACCGAAGCCTTCGCGCGGTGGCTGGGTGGCCTGAAAGATCGAACCACCCGCATGCGGCTTCAGGTTCGACTGCGCAAGGCAGCACTCGGCAACCTCGGGGACCACAAAGGTGTGGGAGACAACCTGTGGGAGATGCGTGAAAGCTTTGGGCCGGGCTGGCGCATGTACTACGTGATGCAGGGAACGACCCTGGTCCTGATGCTCGGAGGTGGCGAAAAGTCCACCCAGGAGCGCGACATTGAACGGGCCAAGGCACTGGCTCTGGAGTTGCAGAATGAACAAAATCAAGACCCGGCCGTTTGATATGGCCAACTACCTCGGTGACGAGGAGGATGTGACCGAATACCTGCGCCAGGTACTGGAAGATGGCGACCCGGCGCTGCTGGCCGCCGCCCTGGGCGACATTGCCAAGGCGCGCGGCATGAGCCAATTGGCGCGCGACACTGGCCTGTCGCGCGAAAGTCTCTACAAGAGCTTGTCTGGGGAACGTGCGCCCAGCTCCGATACTCTGTTCAAGGTGCTGCATGCCATGGGGTTCAAGCTCTCCCTGGCGCCGGTCCGGCAATAAGCTGCAGCTCGGCCCTGCGCCAGCCAAAGGGCTGACGCTACCCACCCGATTCAATGACAAACCGATTCCGCGGCATTCGCCTGACCCACTTTTCGCTCCCACTCACGGCTCTGCTCTTGGCCACCCTGGCCGCCTGCAGCAGCAGCCCGCCCAGCCCACCGACCGCCGCCCCTGAAACGACAGCAACCTCGCCTGCCGCACCTCCCATCAAAATCGGCATCGCCCTAGGCGGCGGTGCGGCCAAGGGGTTTGCGCACATCGGTGTCATCAAAATGCTGGAGGCCAATGGCTTTGCGCCGGCGGTGGTGGCGGGTACCAGCGCGGGCAGTGTCGTGGGGGCGCTGTATGCCAGCGGCCTGAATGCCTTTGAGCTGCAGGAAAAGGCCATCGCCATGGATGAGGCCAATATCCGCGACTTGCAGTGGTCCTCTGGCGGCCTGGTGCTGGGCCAGAAGCTGGAGGATTACGTGAACGAACAGGCGCACCGCAAGCCCATGGAACAACTGGCCAAGCCCTTTGTGGCCGTGGCCACGCGGCTGGAAGACGGCGAGCGCACGGCGTTCTCGCGCGGCAATACGGGCCAGGCGGTGCGGGCGTCGAGCAGCGTGCCGGGTGTGTTCCAGCCGGTCAGCATTGGCAAATTCCATTTTGTAGACGGAGGTGTCGTCAGCCCGGTGCCGGTGGATGCGGCGCGCCAGTTGGGCGCTGATGTAGTGATTGCCGTGGACATTTCCAGCAAGGCCCGGGGCAAGGCGCCGGGCGACATGCTGGGTACGCTGAACCAGTCCATTGCCATCATGGGCCAGAAGCTCGGCCAGGCCGAGCTGGCGCGGGCCGACGTCATCATCCGCCCCAAGGTGCTTGACCTGGGTTCGGTGGATTTCAGTCAGCGGGCTGCGGCCATCGTTGAGGGCGAAAAGGCCGCGCTGGCGGCCATGCCGCAGATCCGAGCGCGGGTGGCGCATTTGCAGGACGAACGCGCACAGGCTGCGCGTCTGGCAAAGGAAAAAGCCGCGGAGGCTGCGCGCAAGGCCTGCTTGGAGAGCCGCTCCCGTCTGAAGAAATTTGGCGGACTGGTAGGGCTGGACGACTCGTGTTCCAATCCGTAACAGGCAGTAGCGCAGGCAGTTTCACGCCATCGAACCCAAGTGCAACGCAGTTCCTCTGAGCTTGTCGCCGGGCACGCCACGAAACCCCACCTCTTATGGACACAAAACTCCTTGCCATACTCCGGCACGCTGGCGGCGTTTTGCTGGTCGCAGGTTTGCTAGACCTGGCTGCTTTGACGTATAGCTTCGTCCAAGGCCAGGCTTACGTATCGGGTCTGAACCTCTTCGGTGTAGTGGCAGGGGTCTTCCTGTTGCGCGGCAGCTTGCAAGCCGCAATGGTGGTGCGCTGGCTGGCGGTGTGGCTGCTGGCGGCGCTGCTTGCCACAGTGTTTGTTTTTCCCTTTTTGCAGCCCTTCAGCCTGACGTTTGCCCAACTGCGCCTGGGCAGGGGGCCTGAGCCGGTTTCCGTGGCGTTGGCGGTGCTGGCGATGGCGCTGCTGGGCTGGCTGGTATGGCAGCTCGGACGCGAGCCTGTGCGCGCAGCCCGCGCAGCCCGGAGCCTGCGGCCTTGGAGCATGGCGACGCCAGCGCTCGTAGGTGTGGCACTGGTGGTGAGCTTGGGTGTGCTGGTGGTGGTGCTGCGCAGCGGCGAGGCTGCAGCCAATGCGCGGATGCTGGCAGCGCAAAGGGTTACCTCAGACTACAAGTTTCACGTTCGCTCCATCAGCAAAAACCATGGCGACAATGGCACCCTGATCACCGCCAACGTGACTGCTTGGACCGACAGCGACATTAAAAACCTGCCCGTGCAGTGGCAGGAACCGTAAGCAAGGGCGCCGCATTCGCAGGGTCTCAATTGGTTTTTTGCTCAGTTCGCCATGGCTGGATAAGTAATGGGCGGGCAGGCGAGGGGCTTTTCTGGCCGCGAATGTTGAATGGATCCGCGCCACGGAGAAGCGATTGCCATCGTGCAGGCAGGTACTGCATTGCACATTCAACCGGAAAGAATGAAACATGGCCGACGAGAGCGACCTCAACAGCGACAACGCGGTGTACCGCACCCTTCTGGAATCGACCAAGGCGATCCCGTGGAAGATTGATTGGGCCAGCAAGCGGTTTACCTACATCGGTCCGCAAATCGAGGAGCTCCTTGGCTGGCAGCCCGAGAGCTGGATGAGCGTGGAAGACTGGGCGGCGCGCATGCACCCGGAGGACCGCGAAAACGTGGTGAATTTTTGTGTCGCGCAGTCCCAGGCCGGGGTGGACCACGAAGCCGATTACCGGGCGCTCACCAAAGACAACGGCCATGTCTGGATACGCGATGTGGTGCACGTGGTGCGCAACGCGGAGGGCGGGCCGGAGGCGCTGGTGGGCTTCATGTTCGACATCAGCGAACGGAAGAAGACCGAAGAAAAACTGCTCGCGCTGCAAAAAGAGCTGGAGGCGCTGTCGTTCAAGGACGGGTTGACGAACATTGCCAACCGGCGCCGGTTCAATGTCAGCCTTGAATTGGAATGGGAGAGCGCCCGCGGCAACGGCCAGCCGCTGTCTGTCTTGATGTTTGATATCGACTTTTTCAAGCAATACAACGACCTCTATGGGCATATCAAGGGCGACCGATGCCTGACCGATATCGCGCAAACGCTGAGTCTGGCCCTGGACGGCCCGCGCGACCTGGTGGCCCGTTTCGGCGGCGAGGAATTTGTCGTCCTGCTGCCGCAAGCCGATGCCAGCGTGGCGCTGAAAGTCGCCCAGCGCTGCGAGCGGCTGATCAAGAAACAGGCCATCACCCACGCGCAGTCGCCGCATGAGCAGCGCCTGACCGTCAGCATCGGCGTCGGTACGGTCGTTCCCAGCGCGCGCATGTTGCCTTCCGACTTCATGGAGGCGGTGGACCAGCAACTGTATGCGGCCAAGAAAAATGGCCGGAACCGGATTGAAGTGGCGCCAGTAGAGGCGTGACAGGCCAGTTATTCGCCGGGCGCCTTGAACGAATGCCCAGCCTTTGGGGCTCGAAGCCTCTCAAGAGCGTGGGCGGGCACGCAGTAGGAGCGGGGCAGCGTTGCTGGTTTCGAGTTTTCGATGAAAATTGGGCTCCAGCGCTTTAGGCATAAGCGCTACCAGCTATCAAAAATATAGTCATTCCTTGAACTCTCCCGTCTTCACGTCTCTGGTCCCGGTCGTCCTGTTCATTGCCATTGGTTTTCTGGCCGCGCGCCTGGAATGGATCCGCGCCGCCTCGGTCAAGGACCTCTCCAACCTCGTCTTCATGGTGCTGACGCCCGCGCTGCTGTTTCGCACCATGAGCACGGTCCACATTGAAACGCTCGATTTTGGGCCGGTGGGCATCTATTTCGCAGCCGCCGCCCTGGTGTTTGCTGCCACGCTGGCGCTGCAGGGCTTCACCGCGCTGGCGGCGGCGCGGGCTCTGGCCTATACCTTTGGCAACACCATCATGATCGGCGTGCCGCTCATTGGCCTGGCCTTTGGCGATACCGGGCTGGTGACGCTCTTCACCCTGATCTCAGTGCACGCGCTGGTGCTGCTGACGGGCGCCACCGTGGTGTTTGAACTGGCCGCCGCACGCGAGCGCGCCCATGCGCCGGGCGAGCCCCTACCGCACATGCTGCGCACCGTGCTGCAGGCGATGAAAAACGGCATCCTGCA
>JBATPF010000340.1:0-7769 GCA_049291355.1 Giesbergeria sp. | reverse complement strand
GCTCAGTACTTCGATGTTGGCGTGCTGCGCCAAAGCGTTGCGGTGTTGGCGTGCCAGTGGCGGGAGTTGCACGCCGGGGCCGTCGCGCCAGATCTGGCCTCCGGGCAAAGGGTTGTCGTCCACGACGACTATCCGCATGCCGCTGGGCGCGGCCGCCAGCGCAGCGGCCATGCCGGCTGGCCCGGCGCCGATGATGAGCAAGTCGCAGCGCGTGGGGGTTGTCATGGGCACGCTGCACCTCCGGCTTGTGCGGTGCTGGTGGCAATGTGCATGCCGTCTTCGCAAATCGTTTGGCACGCCAAGCGCTCGCGGCCATCGATCAGCACGCGGCATTCGTGGCACACGCCCATTCCACACAGCGGCGCACGCCACTGCCCGCTGACGGACAGGCGTGTGCAGCCCGGCACTTGCTGCGCGAGGGCGGCGGCCACGCTGCTGCCTGCGGGCACGCGCACACGCGCCTCACCCACCAGCACTTCGACCATCGAGATGGCGGGGCTCATGCGGCGCATTCCTGAACAAACCGGGTGGGCGCGTAGGGCGCTGGATCCATGGGGGGCGCCGAGCCCAGCATGCTGGACGCAATCAAACTGGCCGTCGCAGGCGCCGTGGTCACGCCCAGGCCTTCGTGCCCCACCGCCAGCCACAGGTGTGCGTGCTCGGGGTGGCGACCAATGATGGGCAGGCCATCGGGCGTAGCGGCGCGAAAACCCGTCCAGGTGCGGATGGCGTTGCGCTCGGCCAGCGAAGGCACGTAGTCGATGGCCCTGCGCAGCATGCGCGCCAGCACTGCGTTGTCTACGGCTGGGTCCTGCGTGTCGAATTGGCGTGATGACCCCAGCAGCCACTGGCCGGTGGAGCGCGGCTGCAGGTTGAAGGCGACGGAAGTGCCTTCGGTCTGGTGGGCATTTTTGACGTAGCCCAGCTCGACCAGCTGGTGGCGCACGGCGGAGCTGCCCCGGTCGGTAATCGCCAGGTGCCCTTTTTTGGGGCGGATAGGCAGCTCGGGGCAAAACTGTGTGGCGTGGATGCCGGCCGCCAGCAGTACGGCGCCGCCTTCGCGCATGCTGCCGTCAGTGCAATGCACGCGGCGGCCTTCGATGCGGCTGGCGCGCAGTGCCTCGACGTGGATGGGCTTTGCGGCATGGCCCAGCAGCCATTCGGCGGCGTTGGGGGCATAGACCATGCTGTCGCCGCTCACCCGCAGGGCGCCGTGCAGTCCAGGGCGCAGCACCGGCTCCAGCGAAGCAAGAGTCTGGGCGCCGATCAGCTCGCACGCAATGCCATGGGCCTGCAGGCGTTCGCGCTTGTGCTCGGCCTCCTGCATTTCTTCGGCGTCCGCAGCCACCCACAGCGTGCCGCACGCGTTGAACGCCGTATCCGGCGCTTCGGCGGCCATGCGCGGTGCCCAGGCGTGCCACTGGGCTAGCGAGGCCTGGCTGAGCGCCAATTCGGCGGGGTTGTCGTCCATTACCACCAGGTGGCCCATGCCAGCGTTCGTGGCGCCGCCCAGGCGCGCGTCGAGCACCAGTACGCGTTGGCCCGCGTTGGCCAGGGCATGGGCGCAGGCCGCGCCGACCATGCCGGCACCGATGACGATGACGTCGTAAGTGGCCATAGGCCCTTTAAAGCCGAATGCCCCAGCCAAACGGGTCGCCTGGCTCAATCAGCAGCGTGGCCTCGGCGCTCATGAAGGCGCGGCCGCGCAGCGTGGGGATGAGCTGTTCGCCCTCCATTGCGTAGCTCGCCTCGAACTGGCTGCCGATGATGCTGGCCTGGCGCCACACCTGGCCCGGTTGCAGTTTGCCGTCGGCTGCGAGACACGCCAGTTTGGCGCTGGTGCCGGTGCCGCAGGGCGAGCGGTCGTAGGCGCCGCCGGGGCAGAGTACAAAGTTGCGGCTGTCGGCTTCCGCGTCGTCGGCAAACAGCTCGATGTGGTCAATCAGGCCACCGTCGCTACCGCGCACACCTTGCACTTCCAGCGCCTTTTGCACGGCGAGGGCAAAGGCGGTAAGTGCTGCGAGGTTGTTGCTTTCCACGCGCTGCTGGTGCTTTGTCATCAGGAAGAACCAGTTGCCACCCCAGGCGACGTCGCCGGTCACAGGCCCATAGACCGGCACGTCTACCGTCATTTGGTGGTGCAGGCGGTACGCCGGCACGTTGCGCACGCTGACCGAGCCGTCGGCGTGCAGCGTGGTCTGCACCGTGCCCACGGGGGTTTCGATGCCATGCACGCCGGGCTGAATGCGGCCCATGTGGGCCAGCGACGCCACAAGGCCGATGGTGCCATGCCCGCACATGCCCAGGTAGCCGCTGTTGTTGAAGAACACCACGCCGGCGGCGTTGCGCGCATCCACGGGCGGGCACAGCAGGGCGCCCACGATCACGTCGTTGCCACGCGGCTCCAACACCGTGGCGGTGCGCCACTGGTCGTGCTCGGCCGCCAGCAGAGCGCGGCGCTCGGCCATGCTGCCATTCCCCAGGTCGGGGAAGCCGTCTACCACCAGCCGCGTGGGTTCGCCGCCGGTGTGGGAGTCAAGAATCTGGATGCGTTGCATAGCGATGCAGGTCGGGGAGTTAAAGACAGCTCGGGCGCTTCCAAATCGCAGCCAGCGTCCGAAAAAAGCGCGGCCAATGCCAGTGCCCCCGCGCAAGGGCCGCCCCGCCGCGCCGGGGGCGTCCCCCTTTGGGGGGAAGGGGCCGCAGGCGACTCAGGGGGGCTTCAATAACTAGCGAGCGGCACGGGCGCTGCGTTGCGGAAGGTGCTCACCGTAATGGGGGCCTGCTTCAGGTTGCCCTTGGCATCGTAGGCGTAGGTGCCCGCAACGCCTTTGTAGCTGGTGTTGTAGATGGTTTCGCCCACTTTCTTGGGGTCAATCGAGTCGGCCTTGGCCATGGCATTGCCGATCAGCATGGTCTGGTCGTAGTACGAGGCGGCGTAGGCATCGGGGTCGCGCTTGAAGTGTTCCTTGTACTTGGCTTTGAAGGCTGCGCCAGCGTCAATTTTGTCCAGCATGGTTCCGCCCTGGGCGCAGAACACGGTGTCGTTCACGGCATCACCGCCGAGCTTGCCCACTTCGGGGCTGCACAGCGTGTCGCCGCCGAGCAGCTTGGCCTTGATGCCCAACTGCTTCATCTGGCGCGCCATGGGGGCTGCCTGCGGAGCGTAGCCGCCGAAGAAGATGGCTTCGGGCTGCTTGGCCTTGAGGTTCGTCAGGATGGCGAGGAAGTCGGTCGACTTGTCGGTGGTGAATTCCTGGCCGACGATGTTCAGACCCAGCTTCTTGGCTTCTTTGGAGAATTCGTCGGCAACGCCCTGGCCAAACGCCGTGCGGTCGTCGATCACGGCGACGTTCTTCACCTTCATCACGTTGGCGGCGTAGGTGGCCATGTTCGAGCCGATTTGCGTGTCGCTGGCGATGATGCGGAACAGGTTCTTGTAGCCCCCGTCGGTCACCTTGGGGTTGGTGCCCACGGTGGAGACCATGGTGCCGCCCTGGCTGTAGACGCGTGATGCAGGAATGGCCACGCCCGAGCAGTAGGGGCCCATGACGTACTTCACGCCGTCGTCGACAAACTTCTGCGCCACGCTGACGCCGGCACGGGCGTCGCACTGGTCGTCTTCGGAGTCGAGTTTGAACTCCAGGGTCTTGCCGCCGACCTTGATTTTTTTGGCGTTGAGTTCTTCCACCGCCATGCGCACGCCGTTCTCGTTGTCCTTGCCGGCAAAGGCGTTCGGGCCAGAGAGCGGGCCGCTGTGGCCGATGGAGACGACTTGGGTTTGCGCTTGGGCCGGGCCGGCAAAGGCGAGGGCGACGAGAACTGCAGTACTGGAAATGGCAAATTTCATCGGAAATCCTTTCGTTGAGGGTGTTTCAGGATACGGGCCGTATTCGGTCAGCATTCGATTTCAGAGACTTCATTAGAAATGCTTTTAGTAATGAAGCACCGATCGCCCTGCCGATGTTCAGGCGACGGATTGGTACTTGGCCGGGCGGGTCTCCAGCGCTTGCTTGACGACGCGCTCGATGAATGCACGCTCCTCGCCAATCACCGGCATCCGGGGGAGCCGCATGTGCTCAGTGCCCGTGCCCACCAGAAGGTCAATCAGCTTGAGGTTTTGCACCAGCTTGGCGGATACGTCCAGGTGCAACAGCGGTGTCATCCACTGGTAGAGCTTGAGGGCTTCGTCGTACTGGCCGGCCTTCATCAGGTCGTACAGCGCCACGGTTTCGCGCGGGAAGGTGCAGCCCACGCCTGCCAGCAAGCCGTCGCAGCCCAGCGCCAGACCTTCAAAGGCGAGGTCGTCCACGCCAAGGAACAGCTGGAACCGATCGCCCAGCGCCAGGCGCAGGTCGGTGATGCGGCGAATGTCGCCACAGCTTTCCTTGATGGCTACCACCCATTCGCAATCGGCCAGTTCGGCGAAATGCTCGGCTTTGAGGTCCACGCGGTAGGCGATGGGGTTGTTGTAGACCATGATGGGCTTTTTGGCTGCTTCGGCCATGGCACGCACGTTGGCGATGGCTTCGCGCGCATCGGCCACGTAAATGACTGAGGGCATGACCATGTAGCCATCCACGCCCAGGGCGTTGGCGCCCTGGATGAAGCGCAGGGCTTCGCGGGTGCTGGTCTCCGACACATTGGCCAGCACCGGTACCCGGCCCTTGGCGGCCTCGATGGCAATGCGGGTGACTTCGAGCTTTTCTTCCAGCGTGAGGGTACTGAACTCGCCCAGCGAGCCGCAGGTGACGAGGCCGTGAATGCCATTGCGGATCTGGAAATCAATGTGGCGGGCGGTGCCCTCGGCATCAATGCTTTCGTCGGCATGGAACTTGGTAGTGATGGCGGGGAAGATGCCTTGCCAGCGGGGATTGCTCATGGAAACTCCAGGATGAAGAGAAATGAAGTGAGGAGAAACAGCGCGTGCCTGCACAGAAGGAAATCGCGTATGCAGTTAATATATTAGAAAAATATCAAAACGCATACAAGGGTTTTCCCTGAATGATGATGGTGTGTGCTGCTGCCCACCGTGACGGACCGAAAAGTCGGCATGGCCCGGCGTCGCCTTAAAATTGCAGGTTGCCTCGCCTGCGCGCAGCGCGCGGTGCCCTTGTTCCCTTCCGCTGAGACCCGCCCATGACACGCCCCGCCTCCGTTGCCGACATCCGAAAGAGTTTTCTGGACTTCTTTGCGTCCAAGGGCCACACGGTGGTGGCGTCCAGCTCGCTCGTTCCTGGCAACGACCCGACGCTGATGTTCGTCAACTCGGGCATGGTGCAGTTCAAGGACGTGTTCCTGGGCACCGACAAGCGCCCGTATGTGCGCGCCACCTCGGTGCAGGCCTGCCTGCGCGCCGGCGGCAAGCACAACGACCTGGAAAACGTCGGCTACACCGCGCGCCACCACACTTTCTTTGAAATGCTGGGCAATTGGAGCTTTGGCGACTACTTCAAGCGCGAATCCCTCAAATGGGCCTGGGAGCTGCTGACCGAGGTCTACCAACTGCCGCCCGAGCGCCTGCTGGCCACGGTGTACCAGGAGGACGACGAGGCCTACGACATCTGGACTAAGGAAATCGGCCTGCCGCCCGAGCGCGTCATCCGCATTGGCGACAACAAAGGCGGGCGCTACAAGTCTGACAACTTCTGGATGATGGCCGACACCGGCCCCTGCGGGCCGTGCAGCGAAATCTTCTACGACCACGGCGACCACATCCCTGGCGGCCCGCCCGGCAGCCCGGAGGAAGACGGCGACCGCTTCATCGAAATCTGGAACAACGTGTTCATGCAGTTCGACATGAAGGAAGACGGCAGCGTCACGCCGCTGCCCGCGCCTTGCGTGGACACCGGCATGGGCCTGGAGCGCCTGGCCGCCATCTTGCAGCATGTGCACAGCAACTACGAAATCGACCTGTTCGACGCGCTCATCAAAGCCGCTGCGCGCGAAACGGGCTGCGACGACCTTGCCAACCCCTCGCTCAAGGTGATTGCCGACCACATCCGCGCTACCGCCTTCCTGGTGGCCGATGGCGTCATTCCCGGCAGCGAAGGGCGCGGCTACGTGCAGCGCCGCATCGTCCGCCGCGCCATCCGCCACGGCTACAAGCTGGGCAAGAAGACGCCGTTTTTCCACAAGCTGGTGGCTGATCTGGCCGGTCTGATGGGCGACGCCTACCCCAAGCTGCGCGAGCAGGAGCAGCGCATCACCGAGGTGCTCAAGACCGAGGAAGAACGCTTCTTTGAAACGCTGGCCACGGGCATGGACATCCTGGACGCAGCCTTGCAAGGCGGGGTGCAGCAATTGCCCGGCGACGTCGCCTTCAAGCTGCACGACACCTATGGCTTTCCGCTCGACCTCTCGGCCGACGTGTGCCGCGAGCGCGGCCTCACGGTGGACGAGGCGGGCTTTCACGCCGCCATGGACCGGCAAAAAGCCCAGGCCCGCGCCGCCGGCAAGTTCAAGATGGACAAGGCGCTTGACTATGCCGGCGAGGTAAACCAGTTCACTGGCTACGAGCAGCTTTCGGAAACTGCGAAAATCGTAGCTATCTACGTAGATGGGACAAGCGCTGCAGCCCTGAAAACCGGTCAAAACGGTGTGGTGGTGCTCAGCAGCACCCCCTTCTACGCCGAGAGCGGCGGCCAGGTGGGCGACCAGGGGGTGCTGACCAGCGGCTCGGCCCGCTTTGCGGTGGACGATACGCAGAAGATTCGTGCCGACGTGTTCGGCCACCACGGCACGCTGGTCGAAGGCACTTTGAACGTGGGCGACAGCGTGCAGGCGCAGGTGAACACGCAAGTGCGCGCCGCCACCATGCGCAACCACTCGGTGACCCACCTCATGCACAAGGCGCTGCGCGAAGTGTTGGGCGGCCATGTGCAGCAAAAGGGCAGCCTGGTCAACGCGGAGCGCACCCGCTTCGACTTTGCGCACAACGCACCGATGACGCCCGCGCAAATCCGCGACATCGAGCAGCGCGTGAACGAAGAAATTCTGGCCAACCACGCCACGCAGGCGCGGGTGATGGACATCGAATCGGCGCAGAAGACCGGCGCCACCATGCTGTTTGGCGAAAAATACGGCGAGACGGTGCGCGTGCTCGACATCGGCAGCAGCCGCGAACTGTGCGGTGGCACGCATGTGCAGCGCACCGGCGACATCGGCTTGTTCAAGGTGGTGGGCGAGGGCGGCGTGGCGGCTGGCGTGCGGCGCATCGAGGCCGTTACTGGCACCAACGCGCTCGCCTACCTGCAAACGCTGGAAGACACTGTGAACCAGGCCGCTGGCGCGCTGAAGTCGCCGGTGGCGGAACTCAATGGGCGCATCGGTCATGCGCTGGAGCATGCGCGTGCGCTGGAAAAGGAAGTCGCCGCCCTCAAGGGCAAGCTCGCTTCCAACCAGGGCGACGAATTGCTCAGCCAGGCGATTGAGGTCAAGGGCCTCAAAGTGCTGGCCGCCGTGCTGCCCGGCGCCGACGCCAAGACCCTGCGTGACACCATGGACAAGCTCAAGGACAAGCTCAAGACCGCCGCCATCGTGCTCGCAGCCGTCGAGGGCGGCAAGGTGCAGATCGCCGCTGGCGTCACCCCGGACGCCATGGGCCGCATCAAAGCCGGCGAGCTGGTGAACTTTGTCGCCAGCCAAGTCGGCGGCAAAGGCGGCGGCAAGCCCGACATGGCGATGGCAGGCGGCACGGATGCGGCGGGTGTGCCTGCCGCGCTGGCATCGGTGGCGGGCTGGGTCGAAGCGCGCCTGTAGAACGGGGC
>JBATPF010000339.1:0-4836 GCA_049291355.1 Giesbergeria sp. | reverse complement strand
GCCGTGCCCATGCTCAGCCGCACCCACGGCCAGACCGCCAGCCCCACCACCGTGGGCAAGGAGCTGGCCAACGTGCTGGTGCGCCTGCAGGCGGCGGCCGAGCGCATCGCCAATGTCAAGATTCTGGCCAAGATGAACGGCGCGGTGGGCAACTACAACGCCCACCTTGCCGCCTGGCCAGGCTTTGACTGGGAGGCGTTCAGTCGCAATGTGATTGAAACGCCGGAACCCGTGGGCCTGGGCCTCTCGTTCCAGCCGTATTCCATTCAAATCGAGCCGCACGACTACATGGCCGAGCTGTTTGACGCCGTGGCGCGCGCCAACACCATCCTGATCGACCTCTCGCGCGACATCTGGGGCTATGTGAGCCTGGGTTACTTCAAGCAGCGCCTGAAAGCCGGCGAGATTGGCTCGTCCACCATGCCGCACAAGGTCAACCCGATCGACTTCGAAAACGCCGAAGGCAATCTGGGCCTGGCCAACGCGCTCTTGCGCCACCTCTCGGAAAAGCTCCCGATCAGCCGCTGGCAGCGCGATCTCACCGACAGCACCGTGCTGCGCAACATCGGCGTGGCCATGGGCTACGCCACGCTGGCCTACATGTCGCTGCTCACCGGCCTGAACAAGCTCGAATTGAACGAAGCTGCCCTGGCCGACGACCTGGACGCGGCCTGGGAAGTGCTGGCCGAACCCATCCAGACCGTCATGCGACGCTACGGCGTGCCCGGCGCCTACGAGAAGCTCAAGGAAGTGACCCGCGGCCAGCGCGTGACGCGGGAAGCCCTGCACGGCCTGATTGCGTCGCTGGAAATCCCCCAGGCCGAGAAGGACCGGCTGCTGGCCATGACGCCCGGCAGTTACACGGGCATGGCGGTGGCGCTGGCGCGGCGGGTGTAGGGCGGAGATTTCAAGCTTTTTTGGCATCTAGCGCTTATCTGGTAAGCGCTGACAGCTATTCTTTTTGCAGTTACAGAACAGTCCAGCGGTGAATTCATACAAATTGAAGATTATTTCTTCTGTTTGTATAATTCACCATGCTTGCCCGGCGCCTTTCCTCCACCCTCCAGCGGCTGTCACTCGCGTTCCCGGTGGTCGCCATCACCGGCCCGCGACAGTCGGGCAAGACCACGCTGGCGCGGGCGCTGTTTGCCGACAAGCCCTATGTCAGCCTCGAAGACCCCATTGAGCGCGCCTTTGCCGAAGAAGATCCGCGCGGTTTTCTGGCGCGCTTCCAAGGCGGGGCCGTGTTCGACGAAGCCCAGCGCTGGCCCGCGTTGTTCTCGCATCTGCAAGGCCTGGTGGACGCAGACCGCGCGCCAGGACGCTTCATTCTGACGGGCTCACAGCAGTTTGGTTTGCTGGCAGGCGTCACGCAGTCGCTCGCGGGCCGCGTGGGCATGACGCGGCTGCTGCCTCTGGCGGCCAGCGAAATTTCGGGCGTGGCGGACGGTACGTTGGCGCTGGACGATGTGCTGTGGCGCGGCGGCTACCCGGCGCTGCACACCCAGGCCGTGGCGCCGGGCGACTGGTACGCCAGCTATGTGGCCACCTATTTGGAGCGCGACGTGCGCCAAGTGCTCAAGGTGCAGGATCTGACCACTTTCCAACGCTTTGTGCGGCTGTGCGCTGGGCGCTGCGGGCAACTGCTCAACCTCAATGCCCTTGCAGGCGAGGCCGGCATCACCCACACCACCGCCCGCGCCTGGCTTTCGGTGCTCGAATCGAGCGACGTGGCCTATCTGCTGGCGCCCTACCACCGCAATTTCGGCAAACGGCTGGTGAAGACGCCCAAGCTGTATTTCGTGGACACGGGCCTGGCCAGCTGGCTGCTGGGCATCCGCGCGGCCGACATGCTGCCCTTGCACCCGATGCGCGGCGCCTTGTTTGAAAACTGGGTGGTGACCGAGCACCTCAAGGCACGCTGCAACGCGGGCGACAGCGCAGACCTCTACTTCTGGCGCGACAACAACGGTGTAGAAGCCGACCTGCTGTACGAAGTGCAAGCCAAGCTGCAAACCATCGAGATCAAGTCCGGCCAGACACCCACCAGCGACTACATCCGCGCAGGCCAGAAATCGGCCCGCTTTGCGGGGGGCGACGCCCTGACACCGCGCCTCCTCTATGGCGGCGATGATTCGTTCGTCCGCAGCGGTGTGGATGTGCGCGGCTGGCGCACGCTCGGCGCAGCCGATTTCACCGTCCCCCTTTCCTGACCCCTTTTCAAAGCTGCCCGCATGGCCACCAAATCCACCATCTTCAAGGCGAACCTGCAAATCTCCGACATCGACCACAGCTACTACGCCGACCATGCGCTCACCCTGGCCCGCCACCCCAGCGAGACCGACGAGCGGATGATGGTGCGCCTCGCCGCCCTGGCGCTCAACGCGCACCTGCTGCAGGACCTGTGCAATGGCGACGCCACACTCGCCTTTGGCGCGGGACTTTCCGACCCGGACGACCCCGACGCCTCGCTGACCGATTTCACCGGCAGAAAGCGCGTCTGGATCGAAGTGGGCCAGCCCGAGGACAAACCCCTCACCCGCGCCTGCAGCAAGGCCGACGTGGTCAGGGTGTACGCCTTTGGCCACGCCGCCGATATCTGGTGGCGTGGCATCGAAACCAAGCTCACGCGCCTGGCCCGGCTCGAAGTCTGGCGTTTTCCGTCCAGTCAGGCCCAGGAGCTGGCCACCCTGGCCGAGCGCAGCATGCAGCTGCAAGCCACGGTGCAGGAAGGCGCCATCACGCTCAGCAGCCAGCGCGGCAGCGTGCACATGGAGCCGCTGCGCTGGA
Source organism: Giesbergeria sp. (assembly GCA_049291355.1). Taxonomy (GTDB): domain Bacteria; phylum Pseudomonadota; class Gammaproteobacteria; order Burkholderiales; family Burkholderiaceae_C; genus Simplicispira. Next base: position 2,046 of record JBATPF010000339.1, on the reverse strand, counting down.
AGTAGGCGGCTCCTACAACGGCGGCATGAGGGTGCCGCAGTTCCAGCATTGCTCGAAACCGCCCTCCACCAGCTCGCCACAAGCCGGGCAGTGCCAGCGCCGCTGCGGCAGGCTTTTGAGTTCTTCCAGCAGCGCCAGTGCACGCTCCTTGTGCTCGGAGTGCTGCAGCCAGATTTCTGGCAGGCATTCGTGCGGCGGCAGTTCACCGGCTGCGGAGCCCAGGTACTGGCGCTGCACGCTGGCGGGCATGCCGGCCTCGCAGAGCAGATCGGACCACAGCATGGCCAGGACGGCGTTGGGCGCACGGACGAGCCTTTGCATGGATGCTCCTGATTTTGTAGCTACTTACGATTACTGCATAAGCGCTATAGGCCTATTTTGCTTGAAGTTTTTGCTTGGACCCCACTGCCGATGATGCAGCAAGGTGGTGTAATGCGGTCTTTCCGAAGGGGAGTAGCTCCCGTCCGCAAGTCCACGGCCCCACGCCAGCGCCCTGCGGATATCGGCAGGTCGTCAACACGGCGCGCGCACTGCGCTCGCCCGGCCTGTCGGGCCTGGTGACCACCGGGCCGAGCAAGACCTTCGATTCGAGAACCTGTGGGCTCGGGTCGAAGGCATGCCGTGCGCCTCCTGCGCATGGCTGATCCCACCCCGCTCCCGTCAGGCCCGCACCTCATTGGAAAACTTCATGGAACAGTTTCTGACCCCCGAATTCTGGGTCGCCGTTGGCCAGATCGTGATGATCGACATCCTGCTCGGTGGCGACAACGCCGTCGTCATTGCACTCGCCTGCCGCAAGCTCCCGGCCAACCAGCGCACGCGCGGCATTCTGTGGGGCACTGCGGGCGCCATCGTGCTGCGCGTGGTGCTGATCTTCTTTGCCCTCACGCTGCTGGCCATTCCCTTTCTCAAGCTGGCCGGTGCGCTGCTGCTGGTGTGGATTGGCGTCAAGCTCCTGGCGCCCGACCCGGAGGACGATCACGGCAGCATCGTCGCCAGCGACAAGCTGCTGGCCGCCATCAAGACCATCATCGTCGCCGACCTGGTGATGAGCATCGACAACGTGATCGCCATTGCCGGCGCGGCCCAGGGCGCCGCCGACCACCATGAGATGCCGTTGGTGATCTTTGGACTCGTGATCAGCATTCCCATCATCGTCTGGGGCAGCCAGTTGGTGATCAAGCTGATGGACCGCTTCCCCTCCATCATCACCTTTGGCGGCATGCTGCTGGGCTGGATCGCCGGCACCATGCTGGTCTCGGACCCGGCGCTGGCCGTGGCCGATACGCTGGCCTGGATGCCCAAGCTCGATCAGACCAGCGGCGCCATCAAATACGGTGCCGGCGTGGCCGGCGCGCTGCTGGTGCTGGCCCTGGGCAAATGGACAGCCGCCCGGCACCAGGCGGAGGCACCGGCGGCGTGAACACGCTATGCTGCCTCTATGTTGAAAATCCTCGCCAAATGGCTGCTCAGCGCCACCACGCTGCTCGCAGTCGCCTATCTCTACAGCGGCGTGCAGGTGGAAAGCTTTGGCTCCGCACTGATTGCTGCTTTCGTCATCGGCCTGTTCAACGCCGTGCTGCGCCCGGTGCTGGTCATCCTGACGCTGCCAGTCACCATCGTCACGGTGGGGCTGTTTCTGTTCGTCATCAACGCGTTGATGTTCTGGGCCGCTGCGAGCGTGCTCAGCGGTTTTCACGTCAGCGGTTTCGGCGCCGCGCTGCTGGGTTCGCTGATTTATTCGCTGCTCGGCCTGTTGATCGAGTCAGCGCTCGGCGGTCTGTTCGCGAAGAAGTGACTGCACCGCGCGCAGGCGCGTGTCGATGATCGACACCTCCACATAGTCGGCCGGTGTGCCGCTCTGGGCGGCCAGGGCTTGCCCCGCCTTGAAACGGTCCACCGCCGCCGCGTAGTCGTACTGCGCGGCCCGCGCTTCTCCTTCGGCGCGCACCGCGCGCAGCACCTGGCCCTGCGCCTGCCAGTTGGACGCCAAGGCCTGCCAGGCCGTTGCATCCTGCGGGTGCAGCGCCACCCAGCTTTGCAAGG
>JBATPF010000338.1:0-6553 GCA_049291355.1 Giesbergeria sp. | reverse complement strand
CGTGTCGTCGGCCGGCGGCCGCTGCGCCGGGCCCTGCTGCACCTGCGCGGGCGCGCCGCCGCCACTTAGCACACCCAGCAGGGTCAGGGGGTTGATGCCCAGTACCCAGCCGCCGATGAGCGCAACGACGATCGTGCCAATACCAATGCTGCGCCCGCCAAACCCGCCCAAGCCCCCGCTGCTGCTGCGACGGTCTTCAACGTTGTCGGATTCTCTGTTGCCTTCCCATCGCATGCTTTTCTCCTGTGCGGGCAAACGCCCGGCTGCGCCGATGGTAGTGCCAAGGCGGGCCGTGGACTGTAAGCCGACTGCGCCGGTTCGGCGTACGCTGTGTACAGTGGACGCGTTAAAAGGGCACAACACCCTCGAAGCGCTATGTACCTCTCCATGCTCGCCAAATACAGCCTGCGCACGCAGATTGCGCTGGTGTTTGGTGCGCTTGTCGCAGCCACGGTCGTTCTCGTGGCCTTGGGGTTTGGTGAATGGATTCAGCGCGATGCCCAGCGCGAGGCCGGACGCGCCCTGCAACTGATCGCTGGCAATGCGGCCCGAACCCTGGCCGATGGTCTGCACGAACGTGCCGTTCAGACGCGTGTTCTTGCCGACGCTGAAATGGTGTGGCGCAAAGGACTTGGCAGCCCCGATGTACAAAACATGCTGCTGCGCACGCAGGCGCGCCAGCAGCACACCGCATGGGTGGGCATGGCCGACACCCAGGGCAAGGTGATGGCCGCGACAGGAGGACTGCTGGTGGGGCAAAGCGTGGCCGCCAGACCCTGGTTTCAGAAGGGCCTGGAAGGCCCATTCGTCGGCGACGGGCGGCAGGCGCTGTTGCTTGGCAGCCTGCTGGAGCGCCCGCCCGGCGCGGAGCCGGCCCGATTTGTCGATTTCGCGGCTCCGGTGCGTGTCGACGGACGGCTCGTCGGCGTCGTGGGCATGCACGGCGGCTGGGAATGGACCGGCGACGTGATTGAAAGCTTGATTGCGCCGGAGGCAGCGCGCGCCGGACTGGAAGTGTTTGTGTTCGATCACGAAGGCGCGCTGATCTACGCGCCTGCCAAGCGCATGCAGGCACTCTCGCAAGCCGGGCAGCGCGCTCCGCCAACGAATGCTGCGAAGGACAGCCCCCAGGTGGTTGACTGGCTAGACGGTGAGCGGGCGCTCAGCGCGAACGTGCAGCTCCCAACTCACAACAGCGTCAGCAACCTGGGCTGGCAGGTGGTGGCGCGCCAACCCATTGCACAGGCCTATGCGCGAAGCACAGGCATGGTGCGCCGCGCCCTGCTCGTCGGTCTGGCTGCGGCCGGCGTCGCAGCGCTGCTGAGCTGGCTGCTGGCCCGGCGCCTGAGCGAAGACCTGCAAAACCTGGCCCGCGCCGCAAGCAACGTGAACGCCGGCGCGCACGAGGCGGCCATTCCCTTGCGCGGCAGCAGCCGCGAAGTCTTCGAACTCTCCAGCGCGATGGCCCACATGACCGCGCGCATGCTGCAAGCCAACGACGAAATGGAAGAACAGGTGCGCCTGCGCACGCAGCAACTCGAGCGCGCCAACCAGGAGCTGGACCGCCAGGCACGCACCGATGCGCTCACCGGACTGCTCAACCGCCGCGGATTTGAGGCGCAGATCGGCTTTGCACTGGCGCTGGCCGCGCGCAATCTGCAGCCGCTGAGCGTGGTCACGTTGGATGTCGATCATTTCAAGCGCATCAATGACCGCTACGGCCACGCCGTGGGCGACGCCGTATTGCAGCGTCTGGCGCGTCTGCTGCCCGAGCATCTGCGCGCCAGCGACATCGTGGCGCGGGTGGGCGGTGAAGAATTTGTCGCCCTGCTGCCAAGCACGGATACGGCAGGGGCGATGAAAGTGGCGCAAGCCCTGCTCGACGCCGTGGCAGCGACGGCAGACCCGGACGTGGGCCAACTCACGCTCAGCGCTGGGGTGGCGAGCTTGCGCAACCTTCAGGACACGCGCGCCGCCCTGCTGCAGCGCAGCGATGAGGCGCTTTACACGGCCAAGCAAGCAGGCCGCAACCGGGTGTGCATGACCCCGTAGCGCCGCGAGCGAAGGCGCCTCTTCGATCCCACCCGCCCAGGCAATCAGCGCGCTGACACCCGGGAAGGACACCGCCAGAAATGGCGGGATCAGGCCTTGGGCAGCGTGACGCCCACCTGGCCCTGGTACTTGCCGCCGCGGTCTTTGTACGAAACTTCGCAGACGTCGTCCGGATCGCTCTCGAAGAACAGCACCTGCGCGCAACCCTCGCCGGCGTAGATGCGTGCCGGCAGCGGCGTGGTGTTGGAGAACTCCAGCGTCACGTAACCTTCCCACTCGGGCTCAAACGGCGTGACGTTGACGATGATGCCGCAGCGCGCGTAGGTGCTTTTGCCCAGGCAGATGGTCAGCACGTTGCGCGGGATGCGGAAGTACTCCAGGGTGCGCGCCAACGCAAAACTGTTGGGCGGGATGATGCAGCTGTCGCCGTGGAAATCGACAAAGCTTTTCTCGTCAAAATTCTTCGGATCCACCACGGTGCTGTGGATGTTGGTGAAGACTTTGAATTCAGGCGCGCAGCGGATGTCGTAGCCGTAGCTGCTGGTGCCGTAGCTGATGATTTTCTGGCCCGCCACCTCGCGCACCTGACCGGGCTCGAAGGGCTCAATCATGCCGGTCTGCTCCGCCATGCGGCGAATCCATTTGTCGCTTTTGATGCTCATCGGAAGGGTCCTTGGCAGATACTATGGTTTCGATAGCTGTATGCGCTTATAGAACATGCGCTAGAGCCCTATTTTGCTTGAGAAATTACTGTGTTTTCAATCAGCCTGTCATCCCCGAGCACGATCATCGCGAAAAGCAACTCTTCGAGGTTGCGCGCCTGCGCGGTGCGGCGCGCCATGAGCGGCGTGGCCTGCGGGTTAAGGACGACGAAATCACCCTCGCAGCCTGGCTGGAGGTTGCCGATCACGCCGCCCAGGCCCAGCGCCTCGGCCGCACCGGCCGTGTGCCGCCACCACAGCGTGGAGGGCGCCAGCGATACGCCTTGTTTGGTTTGGCCCTCGCGCCCGACGTAGTAGGCCACCATCATGGTCTGAAAAGGCGAGAAGCTGGTGCCGCCGCCCACGTCGCTGGCCAGGCCGTAGCGAAAACCTGCCGCGTCGGCGCGCGCGAAGTCGAAGAAGCCGCTGCCGAGGAACAAATTGCTCGTCGGGCTGACCGCCGCCGCTGTCTGTGACTTGCGCATCAGCGCGCGGTCGGCCTCGTCGAGGTGGATGCAGTGCGCGTACACCGCCCGCTCGCGCATGAGGCCAAAGTCGTCGTACACCGCCAGGTAGCTGCGTGAGCGCGGGAACAGCTCGCGCACCCAGCGCACTTCGTCCAGGTTTTCAGCGACGTGGGACTGAATCCAGACGTCCGGGTAGCGCGCCGCCAGTTCGCCCGCGCCGCGCAGTTGCTCGGTGGTGCTGGTGGGTGCAAAGCGCGGCGTGATGGCGTAGCCGAGCCGTTCTACACCGTGCCAGCGACGAATCAGCGCTTCGCTGTCCAGCAGGCTTTGCTCGGTGGCATCGCGCACGCCGTCGGGCGAGTGGCGGTCTTGCAGCACCTTGCCGCAAATCAGACGCAGGCTGCGGCGCTGCGCCTCGCCCATCAACGCATCGACAGATTGCGGATGCGAAGTAGCAAACGCCAGCGCGGTGGTCACACCGTTGCGCAGCAGCTCATCGACGAAAAACTCCGCCACCTGCGCGCCGTGTGCATCGGCATGAAAGCGGCTTTCTTCGGGAAAGGTGTACTGCTCCAACCAAGGCAGCAAGCCCTCGGCCGGCGAGCCAATGATGTCGGTCTGCGGGAAGTGAATGTGCATGTCCACGAAACCGGGCGCAATGATGCGGCCCGGCCGGTGCGTCACCGGCTGGTCGGCAAACTGGCCGTGCAACGCCTGCCAGGCGCCGGCCGCCTGCACGCGCTGGCGGACTTCGGCATCGGGGGCAATAGCCAGCAGGCCGTCGTCGTCGTACAGAGGCGCGCCCTGCGCGTCAAAGCGCAGCAGCGCGGAGCGGTAGATGTGCATGGCGAGGAGCTTACCGGAGCCTACCGCGCCTTTTCCCCAGAGTTATCCATAGCGCTATGCGCTACACAGGGTCGAGGTAACCGGCGCGGCCCAAGCCAGGGCCACCGTGCAAGGGCCGCCCCGCCGCACCGGTGGCGTCCCCTGCCCGAATCGCGCAGCGATTCGAGAGCGGGGGGAAGCGGCGCAGCCGCTCAGGGGGGTGCTTCAAATATGTATCGCGTGCCCGAGTGCACGCAGCGCAGCCTCCTGCACCGCCTCGCCCAGCGTGGGGTGCGCATGAATGGTGCCGGCCACGTCTTCGAGCCGCGCACCCATCTCGATGCTCAGGGTGAACGCCGCCGAAAGTTCGGCCACGCCCTGCCCCACCGCCTGCCAGCCCACGATGAGGTGGTTGTCGCGCCGCGCCACCACGCGCACAAAGCCCTTGGTGGCTTCCAGCGTCATGGCACGGCCGTTGGCGGCGAAGGGAAAGGCGGCGTCGATGCAGTCCAGCCCGGCGGCGCGCGCCTGCCCCGGCGTGCGGCCCACCACCACAATTTCCGGGTCAGTGAAGCAGACTGCCGGAATGGCCATGGGCTCAAACCTACGTGCCTTGCCCGCAATCACTTCGGCCACCACCTCGCCCTGCGCCATGGCGCGGTGCGCGAGCATGGGGTCGCCGGTGAGGTCGCCAATGGCCCAGACATTGCGCATGGAGGTGCGGCACTGCGCATCCACCGCCACAAAGCGCCCAGCCATGTCGAGCTGCAGCGATTCCATGCCAAAACCTGTCGTACAGGGCTTGCGGCCCACAGCCACCAGCACGCGGTCCGCCGGCAGCGCGAATTCGTCAGCGCGGGCGCTGCGCACATGCACGCCGTGCTTTTCGTCAAAGCCTTGCACGCTGCAGCCCAGGTGCAGTACGACACCGCTTTTCTCCAGCGCATCGAGCACCGGCTGCGTCAGCTCTTCGTCGTAGCCCGGCAGGATGCGTTGGGCCGCCTCCACCACGGCCACCTCGGCGCCCAGCTTGCGGTAGGCCATGCCCAGTTCGAGCCCGATGTAGCCCGCGCCCACCACCACCAGGCGGCGCGGCAGGCTCTCGGGCGAGAGCGCGCCGGTGGACGAGACCACCGGTCCGCCAAAGGGCAGCATGGGCAGTTCGACAGGCGCCGAGCCGGTAGCGAGCAGCAAATACTCACAGCGCACGCGCACGGCCTCACCCTCAGCGACCTCCACGCGCACTGTTTTTCCATCTTCAATATGCGCCCAGCCTTTGATGACCTGCACCCCAGCTTTGCGCAGCAGCCCGCCGACCCCGCCCGAGAGGCGGTTGACGATGCCGTCCTTCCAAGCCACAGTTTGCGCGATGTCGAGGCTGGGCGATTGCACCCGGATGCCCAGCGGCGAACCGCCCGCCTGGTGCTGTGCCCGCTCGAACTCATGCGCGGCATGAATCAGCGCCTTGGAGGGAATGCAGCCAATGGTCAGGCAGGTGCCACCCAGGCGTTCACCCTCGACCAACACGGTAGGAATGCCCAGTTGCCCGGCGCGAATGGCGGCCACATAACCACCGGGGCCGCCGCCGATGACCAGCAGTTTTGTTGTAATTTCCTTGGTCATCGCCTCACTCCACAAACAACAGGGCCGGGGTTTCCAGTAGCGCGCGCATGGCCTGGATGAATTGCGCCGCATGCATGCCGTCGACCACGCGGTGGTCGAACGAGGACGAGAGGTTCATCAACAGCCGCCCCACCACCTGGCCACCGCGCAACATGGGCCGCTCGACCATACGGTTCACACCGACGATGGCAACTTCCGGATGGTTGATGACGGGTGTGCTGACAATGCCGCCCAGCGCCCCCAGGCTGGTGAGCGTGATGGTGGAACCCGACAGCGCATCGCGTGCCGCCTTGCCGCTGCGCGCGCCCTCGGCCACGCTGGCGATGCCAAAGGCGCAGGCCCACAGGTCCAGGCTTTCGGCATGGCGCAGCACCGGCACCATGAGTCCGCCCTCGGTCTGCGTGGCAACACCCAAGTGCACGCCAGCGTAGCGCGTGACCACGCCAGCCTCGTCGTCGTAGCGGGCGTTGATTTGCGGGAATTCGCGCAGCGCCAGCACCATGGCGCGCGCCAGGAAGGGCAGCACCGTGAGCTTGCCGCGCGTCGTGCCATACAGGCTGTTGAGCTTGACGCGCAAGGCTTCCAGCTCGGTCACGTCGATTTCTTCGACGTAGCTGAAATGCGGAATGCGGCGCTTGGATTCCTGCATCTTCTGCGCAATCTTGCGGCGCAAACCGATGACGGGAATGGCATCTTCGCCATGGCGTTCGGCGTAACCGGCAGGGCCTTGGGCAGGTGCTTGACCGCCGGTAGCAGCATGGGCATCCAGGTCGTCGTGCACGATGCGCCCAGCTGGTCCACTGCCGTGCACGTAGCGCAGTTCCAGTCCCAAATCGAGCGCGCGCTGGCGCACGGCAGGCGATGCGAGTGGGCGCTCACCTGCGG
>JBATPF010000337.1:0-7951 GCA_049291355.1 Giesbergeria sp. | reverse complement strand
GGTCGCAACCCGCGCACCGGCGAGGCCATCCCCATCGGTGAGCGCCGCGTCGTTACGTTTCACGCCAGCAGCAAGCTCAAAGAGCAGATTCAAGGTTGACGCCATCGCACGCTTAGGTGTGTGCGTTTTGTAACAACCGTTGGCACAATGCATGCGTCTGCTGTAGGCTTAAAGGTTTACTGCCTTTTCGCGCGCTGCAGCGCGTTGTTGCCATGGGCCTCGTGCTTCCCTCCATCCCGGCCAAACGCTATTTCACCATTGGCGAAGTGGCGGATTTGTGTGCGGTCAAGCCGCATGTGCTGCGCTATTGGGAGCAGGAATTCACGCAGCTGCGTCCGATCAAGCGCCGTGGCAATCGCCGCTACTACCAGCACCACGAAGTATTGATGATCCGCCGCATTCGCGACCTGCTTTACGACCAGGGTTTTACGATCAGCGGTGCGCGCAACCAACTGCAGGAAATTGCTCCTCTTTCCATCAACGTGCGTGAAGATGTCGTAGAACCTGATGGCGCAAAAGGCTTCGTTGTCGAACTTCCGGACATGGAAGCAGTGCGACGCGAATTGTTTGAAATACGTGGTCTGCTCCTGTCTGCGGTGTGATTTGGACCTATAATCTAAGGCTTGTCGGCGTGTGGCGCAGCCTGGTAGCGCACTTGCATGGGGTGCAAGGGGTCGAAGGTTCGAATCCTTTCACGCCGACCATTTATTCGATCAGAGACACGGGTTACAACAGCGATGTTGTAGCCCGTTTTTTATTTCTGCAGCCTTGGTTGCGCCGACAGGTGCCGGGGCATGAGGAGTCCGCTCATGGACAAGCATTACCTTACGACGCTTTTTTCTCCTGAATCCATTGTTGTTTTTGCCGGCAACGAAGAGCGGGCGGGCAGTCAGACGGTGCAGGGACTCGCCTTGCGAGAGTCCCTTCGCACGCAACGCTTCAGCGGCAAACTGGTCTTTGTCGACATCGAGACCACGGGCACGTTGGCCGACCTGGCGCAGACGCGTGCCGACCTGGCAATCATTGCGTTGCCTGCGACAGATGTCGCCGCAGCGCTGGAACTGGCCGGCCGCATGGCCTGCCGCGCCGCGCTCGTGATCTCCAGCGGCATCGGGGCCGACGAAGCGTCAGTGCTTGCGAAGATGGCGCAGCGCGAAGGCGTCTATCTGCTCGGCCCCAATTCCCTCGGGTTTCAGCGCCCGGCGCTGGGTCTCAATGCCAGCGTGGCCGGGCCGCTGGCGCGCCAGGGTTCGCTGGCGCTGGTTTCGCAGTCCGGTGCACTCACGGCATCGATTCTGGACTGGGCCGACACCAACGCCGTGGGGTTTTCTTCGGTGATCTCGCTCGGACCCAACACGGCGGTCGATATCTCGCAGGTGCTGGACTATCTGGCCAGTGATCCACAGACGCACAGCATTGTTGTGTATCTCGAAGGTATTTCCAACGCGCGCAGCTTCATGAGCGCACTGCGTTCCGCTGCCAATGCCAAGCCGGTGGTGGTGCTCAAGTCCGGCAGAAAGCCGGCGGGCAATGCGGCGGCGCAGACACACAGCGGCGCCATTGTGGGCAGCGACGACGTGTTTGATGCAGCGCTCGCCCGGGCCGGCGCCGTGCGCGTTCGCTCCTTTGTCGAGTTGTTCTCTGCTGCCAAATGCCTGGCGTCACGCTATCGCCCGGTCGGGCGGCGCCTGGCGGTGGTGACCAATGGCGGCGGACCAGGCGTGTTGGCAGCCGACTGGATCAATGAAATTTTTCTCGATCTCGGGCGTTTGTCGGCGGAATCAGTGGCCGCCCTGCAACCGCAGCTGCCGCCACTGGCTTCCTTGATCGATCTGATTGATCTTTCGGAAGAAGCGGGCCCAGAACACTTTCGGATTGCCGTAGAAACGGCGAGCCGCGATCGCCAGATCGATGGCGTTCTGGCCATCTATTCGCCAAAAGCGGGCATAGACGCCACGCAAGTGGCCCGCGCGCTGGCCGATGTGAAACGAAAAATGAGCAAACCGCTGCTCTCTTGCTGGATGGGCGACACCTCGGTGGTGCCAGCGCGCGCGGTCCTGCTGGAAGCCGCCATTCCCAGTTTTCGCACGCCTGAGGCGGCCGTGGGCGCCTTTGGAAATATCGCGTCGTTCTATCAAAACCAGCAGCTTTTGCTGCAAACCCCGCCACCGCTGTCGAACCTGGCCAAACCCGATATCGAGGGTGCCCGCCTGGTAATTGAGGGTGTGCTGGCCGAGCGGCGCAAGGTACTCACCGAAATGGAATCCAAGACGCTGCTTGCAGCGTTTCACATTCCCGTCACCAACACCATTCTTGCGCGCAGTCCCACCGAAGCCATGATGATTGCGACGCAGCTCGGATTTCCGGTGGCGCTGAAGATCGATTCGCCCGATGTCAGCCACAAATCAGACGTGCAGGGCGTGGCGCTCAACATCATGAGTGGGGCCAGCGCGCGAGACACTTACACCGACATGGTGCAACGAGTGACTCAGCTCCTGCCGCAGGCGCGGATCAACGGCGTCACGGTTCAGAAAATGGCACGCGCAACGCGCGGGCGAGAAATTTGCATTGGCCTGGTGACGGATGATCCGTTCGGCCCGGTGATCACCTTTGGTGCGGGTGGCACCATGATCGAATTGATTGACGATCGGGCGATGGAGCTGCCGCCCTTGAACCTGTTTCTAGCGCGCCGACTGATTGAGCGTGCGCGGGTCGCAGAAACACTTGATGCATGGCGGGGAGCCGTTGCGGTGGATCGCAATGCGCTGGAACAGGTCCTGCTGCGCGTCTCAGAAATGGTGTGCGAACTGCCGCAATTGCGCGAGATGGACATCAACCCTTTGATCGTCGATGAATTTGGCGTTGTGGCGGTGGATGCGCGCATCGTTGTTGAACATGCACCCAGCCAGAACTCCGGCGCAGCGCAGTACGGCCATCTGGCGATCCTGCCTTACCCGGCCCGGTTCCGCCAGGTCTGGCCGCTCAGCGGTGGGGGTGAATACACAGTCCGTCCGGTGCGCCCCGACGATGCCCAAATGCTGCAGGCCCTGGTGCAAAGCCTGTCGCCGCAAAGCCGCTATTTCCGTTTCATCTCTTCCATGGCGCAGCTTCCGCCGAGCATGCTGGCGCGGTTTACCTTGATCGACTACGACCGCGAGATGGCTCTGGTGGCCATTTTGAAGGAGCGCACTCCCGGCGCAGATGGCGAACTCGTAGCAACGGAGCGCATCGTGGGTGTATCGCGCTACATCACCAACCCCGATCGCAGCAGTTGCGAATTTGCCTTGGTAGTCGCTGACGATTTCAGTGGGAGGGGCCTGGGCTCCCGTTTGATGCTGAGTATCATGGAAGTCGCGCGCGAGCGCGGTCTGAGCGAGATGGAGGGCTTGGTGCTGGCCAACAACCCCGGCATGCTCAAGCTGATGCGAAGCCTGGGATTCTCGGTCAAGGCCTTTCCCGAAGACCCAGACTTCAAGCTCGTCACGCACGCACTCTGAGCGGACGGTTGTCTTCAGCCAATCGTCATGAGGCTGGCGTTCCCGCCGGCCGCTGCCGTGTTGACGCTCAGCGAACGCTCTAGCACCAAGCGATCCAGGGCAATGTCTGCCTCTCCGGGGGCCAGACCTTGCACGCTGACGATGGCTCCCGGCCGCAGCGCCAGGGCTTCGCAGCTGGCTTGCAATTGTGTCGCTGTGCCGTGCTGGAGCACGGCGTCTAGCCGCGGTGCCTGCAGCACGCCAGCGGCAAGGATCTCGACCCGCTGCTGGACCGCCATCGGCAATTGCGCATGCAGCCGCGCCGCCATGGCGCCTTCCCATAGCGCCTTGGAACCCACCGCGAGCACAGCGGCAAGCTGAGTGAGCAAGTCGTCCTCGTTCGTAGCCAGACAGCCGATGTGCGGGCGCGGCAACACCGTATACACATTGCGCTCGCCGGTGGGGCCTGGCAAGGTTTGTGAAATACCTGCGGGCGACTGGGCAGCAAAGCGACTGCAAGTCTCTGCCAGTGCGCCGCGGCCGGTGTCTGTGGCCCATGTTTGCAGGCCTTGCAGCGCAGCATTTGGCGCAGGTGCGGCATCTGGTTCGCTCCCAGCCAGCATGCTGCGCAAGTCGGTAGGCGGGTGCGCACTGAGGCGGCGCAGGTACAGCGGCCCGCCCGCCTTGGGGCCAGTTCCTGATAAACCTTCGCCGCCAAACGGCTGCACGCCCACCACGGCGCCCACCATGTTGCGGTTCACGTAGGCATTGCCCGCGTGCGCGCTCGCCAGGATCTGCGCAATGGTTTCATCGATGCGTGTGTGCACGCCGAGGGTCAGGCCGTAGCCGGTGGCGTTGATGTCTTCAAGCAGCTTGGGCAGGCCAGTGCGCACGTAGCGCAGCACGTGCAGAACCGGGCCAAAGACTTCCCGTTCCAGTTGATCCATGCGTTCAATTTCAATCAGCGTTGGCGGCACAAAAGTCCCTGGGCCGGCGAGGGCAGGGTCGTGGGCCTGGAAGACGTTGCACCCGCGCGCTCGCATGGCCTCGATGTGGCTCAGAATGCCGGCTTGGGCCTCGGCGTCAATCACTGGCCCCACGTCCGTGGCAAGGCGCGACGGATTGCCCAGTTGCAGTTCCTGCATGGCGCCGCGCAGCATCGGCAGCACGTGGGCGGCAGCGTCTTCCTGGATGCACAGCACGCGCAGTGCCGAGCAGCGCTGGCCAGCACTGTCGAAGGCCGAGGCCACGATGTCTACCACCGCCTGCTCTGCGAGCGCCGAAGAATCCACAATCATGGCGTTCTGTCCACCGGTTTCGGCAATCAGGGTGACGGGCCGGCCCTGGGCGTCCAGTCGGCCCGACAGGCTACGCTGAATCGCCCGCGCTACCTGCGTCGAACCGGTGAAGACCACGCCCATCACGCGTGCGTCAGCCACCAGACCGGCGCCCACCGTCTCCCCCTGCCCAGGAAGGAGCTGCAGCGCAGCGCGGGGCACGCCAGCCTGCCACAACAGGCGCACGGCGTGTGCAGCAATCAAGGGGGTCTGTTCTGCCGGTTTGGCCAGAACCCGGTTCCCTGCCGCCAGAGCGGCCGAAATCTGGCCCACGAAGATGGCGAGCGGAAAATTCCAGGGGCTGATGCACACCACCGCGCCCAGCGCAGGCGATGGTGCTGCCGCCAGGGTGGCGCTGGCTTGCTGCGCGTAATAGCGCAGAAAATCCACCGCCTCGCGCACCTCGGCAATGGCGTTGGATGCGCTTTTGCCCGCTTCGCGGATCAGCAATGCGATCAGGCTGGGCATTTGCGCTTGCAGCAGATCGGCTGCCCGAAGCAGGGCTTGTGCGCGCTCCACGGGCGCGGTCTCGGTCCAGGCCAAACCGTCGCTGTACGCCAGGGCGAGGGCCTGGTCCACGTCCTGCAAGTCGGATTCCTGAATTTCGCCCACCAGATCTGTCCTGTCCGCGGGGTTGCGCACGGGGTACATCGGGCCAGGTGCTGTGTCGCAAGCGAGCATCGGTCCTGCCCGCCAGCGTTGCTGTCGCGACTCTTCCAGCGCGTGTTCGATCTCGGCAAGCACCGGCTCACTGGCAAGATCCAGCCCCGCCGAATTGCGCCGCGTTTCTCCGTACAGCGCCAAAGGGTGGGCGATGCGTGGATGTGGCAGCGCAGCCGCGCCTTCCAGAGCGGTTGCTGCATCCACCACGTCCACCGGGTCTCGCACCAGTTCGTCCAGCGCAATGCTCTCGTCGGCGATGCGGTTCACGAAAGAGGTATTGGCGCCGTTTTCCAGCAGCCGGCGCACCAGGTAGGCCAGCAGGGTCTCGTGCGTGCCCACGGGGGCGTAGACGCGGCATGGACGCCCCAGGCCGCCGTCGGCCACCGGGCGCACCACTTGCTCGTACAGGGGCTCGCCCATGCCGTGCAGACACTGGAACTCGTACTGGCCGGGATGGTACGTGGCCGGCTCGGCGATTTCATAAATGGCTGCCAGCGTATGTGCGTTGTGGGTAGCAAATTGCGGGTACACCGCCTCCGGCGCTGCCAGGAGCTTGCGTGCACAGGCGATGTAGGAGACGTCGGTATGCGCTTTGCGCGTGTAGACCGGGAAGTCGCTCAGGCCATCGACCTGCGCGCGCTTGATTTCGCTGTCCCAATAGGCGCCTTTGACGAGGCGAACCATCAGGCGGCGCCCACTTCGCTGCGCCAGCGCAATGACTTCGTCAATGACCGCAGGGCAGCGTTTCTGGTAGGCCTGAATGACAAAGCCCAGACCGTTCCAGTTTTCTAGTGCCTTTTCATGGCAAAGGCGTTCGAGCAATTCCAGGGAGAGTTCCAGTCGTTCGGTCTCCTCCGCATCGATGTTCAGGCCCATGTCGTATTGGCGTGCCAGCGTGGCCAGTGATACGAGCGTGGGATACAGCTCGGCATGGACGCGAGCGCTTTGCGCCCGTGCATAGCGTGGGTGCAGTGCGGACAGTTTGATCGAAATACCCGGCCCGTCGTAAATGCCGCGCCCATTTGAGGCGCGGCCAATGGCGTGGATCGCGGTCTCGTAAGATTGCAGATAGCGCTCGGCATCGCGCTGCGTCAGCGCCGCTTCGCCCAGCATGTCGTAGGAGAAGCGAAAACCTGCCGCTTCGCGTGCGCGCGCATTGGCGAGCGCCTGGGCAATGGTTTCGCCGGTGACGAACTGTTCGCCCATCATGCGCATGGCCATGTCCACGCTCTTGCGAATGAGGGGCTCGCCCCCCTTGGCGGTCAATCGCGCCAACAGCGAGGAGAGCGATTTTTCGCTGTGCGTGGCCACCAGCTTGCCCGTCAACAGCAAACCCCAAGTGGCCGCGTTGACAAACAGCGAGGGGCTCTTGCCCAGGTGCGCTTCCCATTGGCCGCTGCCGATCTTGTCGCGGATCAGTGCGTCGCGCGTCGCCTTGTCCGGAATGCGCAGCAGGGCTTCGGCCAGGCACATCAAGGCCACGCCCTCTTGCGATGAGAGCGAAAACTCCTGCAACAGGCTTTGCACCAGGCCAGCGCGCCCAGCGCCGCTCTTGCGCTCACGCAAGGCGCCGGCCAAGCGGCGCGCGAGCGCATGGACGCGCTGCGCCGTGGGTGCATCGCTGCGCGCCAAGGCCAGCAGCGGGGCCAGAGCGGCGGGTTCGGGCACACGGCACAAGGTCTGTAGCGCGCTGCGCTCGAGCGCACCATGGAAGCCGCTGGGGGCAAAGGCAAGAGGTTCGGGCGTGGTGGACATGGCGGGTTCTTTGCAATGAACGGACGATGGCGCATCATGCGGGAGTCTGGTAAAAATTTATATCTAAAAAAGTTATCCAAAACAGAATGAAATCCTGAAATGAGTGACGATTCAAAAAATATTGACAGAATTGATCTGAAAATCCTCTCGATCCTGCAGGAAGACGGGCGCATTTCGAACTTGAAGCTTTCCGAGCAAGTGGGCTTGTCGCCCACGGCAGTCCTTGGGCGCGTGCAAAGGCTCTCGCGCGAAGGCTATGTTTTGGGTTACGAGGCGCGCCTCAACCCTTTGAAACTCGGCGCGGCGATGCTGGTGTTCGTCGAGGTGCTGCTCGATCGCACCACCCCCAATGTGTTTGAGCAGTTCAACGCCGCAGTGCAAGTGCGCCCGGAAATCATGGAATGCCATATGGTGGCTGGCGGGTTTGACTACTTGCTCAAGACGCGCACGGCCGACATGAATGCCTACCGCGCCTTTGCCGGCGCCGTGCTGTGGCAGCTGCCTGGCGTGCGTGAGACGCGCACCTATGCGGTGATGGAGGAGGTCAAGAACTCCACGCGCCTGCCTTTGCCTTGAGCCCATCAGACGCAGAACATGCTTGCATAATGGTCAGCAACCCAACACGCTGAGGAGAACTCCATGAACTTCCTGAGGACAGCGGCCGTTTTGTTTGCGGCTGCAACGCTTGGTCAGGCGGCCAATGCAGCCTGCTATCTCGTC
>JBATPF010000336.1:0-10841 GCA_049291355.1 Giesbergeria sp. | reverse complement strand
GCCCCTACCGATGCGCGCGAATGGGCGCGTCAAGCCCGGTTTTTGGCGGCGCGCGGTTTTGCGGCCGAAGTGGTGCGCCGCGTGGTGCCGTCCGCGCCGCGTTAAGGACGTCCTGAAATCGCTGGGGCGGATCGCGTCCGGACCATCAGTGGGACTTGCTGCCCAGCAACTGGCCATTCACTTGGGTCCCGTAAAGCGACTGCTGGCTGTTGTGGAACTTGGCCCGGGTCTCGGCCACGTCGCCAGTGAAGCGTGGGTCCTGCGGGCGCTCGTGGCCGTTGATAAACCGGGCCACGTCCCAGGAATCCTGCACGCTCAAGGTTCCGCCTTGGCCCAGAGGCATGTTCGCTTGAATGAACGCTGCCGCCGTGTCGACCTTGTGCATGCCGGCGCCCCAGTTGTACGACTGCGGCCCCCACAGCGGCGGAAACACTTGGGTATGGCCTGCGCGCTGCCCCTGGCCGTTGGCTCCGTGGCACAGGGCGCAGTGCGCCTGGAATACCGCTTGTCCGCGCACGCCATCGGCCTCCTTCTCGGGCTCAGGCAGCTTGGCAAAACCGGCGCCGGGCAGCGCCTTGCCGGCCGGCGCGCCCTTGGACATCCAGTACGCATAGGCCTCCAGCGCCACCAATACATCGTCGCCAAACGGGGGAGGCGTGCCGTTCATGCTGTAGGTAAAGCAGCCGCGCAGCCGTTCGGCAAACGTGTCCACATGCTTGGTCTTGCTGCGGTACGCTGGGTACATGGGCCAGGCGCCCCACATGGGCGCGGAGTCGGCCTTGCGGCCAGCGTCCAGATGGCAGTTCACGCAGTTGAGTGAGTTGCCGACAAAGGCCGGCGCCATCACCCGTGTGTTGAGAAAGATTTGCTCGCCGCGGCGCACCACATCGCCCATGGGACCGTCCGGGATCGCGTCGTCCGCAGGTGGCACGAAACCGCTGGCGTGGGCCGGCTGCGGCGTCAGGCCCGATTGCGCGTTGTCGGTATGAGTGATCTTTGCGTCGCTGGTGCTTTCCGTGGGCGCCACAGCCGTTTCGGAATTCTCTCTGGCACTCGCGGGTTCAGGAGCAGTCTCAGGAACCGGCGCGTGCGATCGCACCTTGGCTACCCCGCCCGTCACTTTCTGCACCGGGGCGCTGGAATTGAACAGCGTGTTGCTGCGCAGATTGAAGCCCACGACGGTAGCGACTGCCAAGCCAACGGCGACGGAAACGATGGTCACCAGCACGCGTGTTTGGCGCCGTTCCTCGGCGCGGGATGGGGTTGCAATGGGCGACTTCATGGCTGGGCCTTTGCAGGTGCAGATGCCGGTGCCGCATGCAGCTTGGCGTAATAACCAGCCACCGCCGCTACGTCGTCCGCGCTCAACTTCTTGGCTACCGATCCCATCAGCCCCAGCGGGCCCGGTGGCCGTGTGCCAGCTTGCCAGGCATCCACTTGATCTTGCATGTAGGCGGCCGAGAGTCCGCCGATCGGCGGGAAGTGCGGCGCAACGCCTGTGCCGCCCGGTCCATGGCACTGGGCGCAGGCGGGAATACCGTCCTGCCAGCGGCCTCGCGTGGCCAGCCATGCGCCGCGGTTCGACGGCGACGCTGGGGTTTCTTTGGCCAACGCCAGGGGCGCAGGCAGCGCGGCGAACCACACAGCTACGCTGGCACGCTGCGCAGCATCCAGCGCCTTCGCTATCGGTCCCATCAACGCCTGTTGGCGGCTGCCGCTGGCAAACGCCTCCAACTGCGCAGTGAGGTACGCCTTGCCCGCGCCTGCGAGCGGGGGAAAAGCCGCCGATCCCTCGCCGCGTGCGCCGTGGCAAGTGATGCAGGCCGCCACTTGCGGCGCCAGCCCTTCGCGGGCGATGCGCTCGCCCACCGATGGGTCTGCACTTTGCGCCAGTGCGCCTGCCGAAAACGCCAGCCCTGCCACGCCACCCGCCGTTCGCAAGAGACTCCGTCTAGAGAAAAAAAATGGGTTGAGCATTTCGGTACACCGTGAATGTGTGCCGAAAGGTTACGCCTGCCCGTCGCGTGCCGGCGTGGGACAAGGCCGCGCGCTGCGCGGCTTGGCCCGGCCGATCAAAGCCCCAACATCAGCCCCAGGTTTTGCACCGCCGCTCCGCTCGCGCCCTTGCCCAAGTTGTCCAGCCTGGCCACCAGCACTGCGTGGCGGTATTCCTCATTGGCAAACACGCGCAGCTCCAGCGCATTGGTGTCGGCCAATGCGGGTGCGTCGAGCTTGCCGTCGTCCGTCGCTGGCAGTACACGCACCCACTGCTCGGGCGTGTTGCTGCGTGCGTAATGCGCGGCCAGCGCGTCGTGCAAATCGGTCGCCTTGGGCTGGCCGGGCAGCAGGTCCAGGTGCAGGGGCAATTCCACCAGCATGCCTTGGCGGAAGTTGCCCACGGCGGGGACAAAAATCGGCCGCCGTGCAATGCCGCTGTAGCGCATGATTTCGGCCAGGTGCTTGTGCGCCAGGCCCAGCGCATACAGCTCGAACGCAGGCGCTTCGCCAGCTTCGTACGCTTCGATCATGCTGCGCCCCCCGCCCGAATAGCCGCTCACCGAGGGCAGGCACAGCGGGAAATCGACCGGCACCAGGCCGGCATCCACCAGCGGGCGCAGCAGCGCAATGGCGCCCGTGGCGTAGCAGCCTGGGTTGGAGACACGGGCCGCTGCTTCTATCGCCTGCACTTGGCCGGCACACAGCTCCGGGAAACCAAACACCCAGCCGGGTGCTGTGCGGTGCGCGGTGCTTGCATCGATGATCTTGATGCGACGCCCGCCGGCAGCTTCTATCGAATCAACCAGTGCCACCGTCTCGCGCGCAGCATCGTCGTGCAGGCACAGGATGACCAGGTCTACCTGTTCGATCAGAGCGCGTTTGGCAGCGGGGCTTTTGCGCTCTGCGGGGGAAATGCTGACCAGCTCGATTTGGGCCAGGTCTTGCAGGCGTTCACGAATCTGCAATCCGGTGGTGCCGGCTTCGCCGTCAATGAATACTTTGTGCATGGGGTCTCCTGGGGCCAGCGCGCGGCGTGTCAGTTTCGACAAAGAATGGTGCGTCGCAACATGATACATTTGTCGGCTGCCATGTCCACCGCCCGCCGCCAGACATGCTCACCATGGCAGACGGGTGAAATCCCTTTCCTGAGAAAGCCCTCATGAAGATTCACGAATACCAGGCCAAGGAAATCTTGCGCCAATTTGGTGTGCCCGTTCCGCGTGGCATTCCCGCATTCACCGTCCAGGAAGCCGTCGAGGCGGCGCAGAAACTCGGTGGCCCGGTCTGGGTGGTGAAGGCGCAAATTCACGCTGGCGGCCGAGGCAAGGGCGGCGGCGTCAAAGTTGCCAAGAGCATTGACGACGTCAAGCGCATCGCTGGCGAGATCCTGGGCATGCAGCTCAAGACGCACCAGACCGGACCGGAGGGCCAGAAGGTCCGCCGCCTGTACATCGAAGACGGCGCCGACATCCAGAGGGAATACTACGTCTCGCTGGTCACCGACCGCGCAACGCAGAGCGTGGCCTTCATTGCCTCCAGTGAAGGAGGTATGGACATCGAAGAAGTGGCGCATTCCACGCCGGAAAAAATCATTACGGAATACATTGATCCCCTCAAGGGTCTGGGCGACGAGCAAGCTCGCAAGATCGCGCGCGGCATCGGCCTGCCCGACGCTTCGATGGACCAGGCAGTGGACGTGTTCCAGAAGCTCTACAAGTGCTACATGGATACCGACGCTTCGCTGGTGGAGATCAACCCCCTCAACCGGGACAGCCAGAACAAGCTCACGGCCCTGGACGCCAAGTTCAACTTTGACGCCAACGCCCTGTTCCGCCACCCCGAAGTGGTGGCCCTGCGCGACCTGGACGAAGAAGACCCGGCCGAAGTCGAAGCCTCGCGCTTCGATCTGGCCTACATCAGCCTGGACGGCAATATCGGCTGTCTGGTCAACGGCGCGGGCCTGGCCATGGCCACCATGGACACCATCAAGCTGTTTGGCGGCGAGCCGGCCAACTTCCTCGACGTCGGCGGCGGCGCCACTGCCGAGAAGGTCACGGAGGCCTTCAAGATCATGCTGGCCAACAAGAATGTCAAAGGCATTTTGGTCAACATCTTCGGCGGCATCATGAAGTGCGACACCATCGCCACCGGCGTGATCACGGCATGCCGTGCCGTCAACCTCTCCGTGCCCCTGGTGGTACGCATGAAGGGCACGAACGAAGAGCTGGGCAAGAAGCTGTTGGCCGAATCCGGTCTGCCCATCATTGCCGCAGACACCATGGCCGAAGCGGCGACGAAGATCGTTGCTGCCGTCCACTAACGCCCAGGTAGGAAAACACATGTCGATCTACATCAACAAAGACACCAAGGTCATCACCCAGGGCATCACGGGCAAAACGGGCCAGTTCCACACAGAAAAGTGCCAGGAGTACGCGAACGGCAAAAACTGCTTCGTGGCCGGCGTGAACCCGAAGAAGGCCGGCGAGTCGATCTTCAATATCCCGATCTACGCCTCCGTCAAGGAAGCCGCGCACCAGACGGGCGCCACCGTCTCGGTGATTTACGTGCCGCCCGCGGGCGCCGCTGCCGCCATCTGGGAAGCCGTCGAGGCCGACCTCGACATGGCGATCTGCATTACCGAAGGCATCCCTGTGCGCGACATGCTTGAAGTGCGCAACAAGATGCGCGCCAAGGAAGCCGCTGGCGGCAAGAAGACGCTGCTGCTGGGCCCCAACTGCCCCGGCATCATCACGCCGGACGAAATCAAGATCGGCATCATGCCGGGCCATATCCACCGCAAGGGCCGCATTGGCGTGGTGAGCCGCTCGGGCACGCTGACGTACGAAGCCGTGGCCATGCTGACCGAAGTGGGTTTGGGCCAGTCCACTGCCGTGGGCATTGGCGGCGACCCGATCAATGGCTTGAAGCACATTGATGTGATGCAGGCGTTCAACGACGACCCGGATACCGACGCCGTCATCATGATTGGCGAAATCGGTGGTCCCGACGAAGCCGAAGCCGCGCGCTGGTGCAAGGCCAACATGAAGAAGCCGATTGTTGGCTTCATCGCCGGGGTGACCGCCCCCGCAGGCAAGCGCATGGGCCATGCCGGCGCGTTGATTTCGGGCGGAGCCGATACGGCCGATGCCAAGCTGGCGATCATGGAAGAGTGTGGTTTCATCGTCACACGCAATCCGTCGGAACTGGGCAGCTTGCTTAAAGCGCAGCTCTGAAGCCATCGCTACCAAAAAAACCCGCCGCGAGCGGGTTTTTTTTCGCCATCCAACAAGATGCAGCGGTTGTGCAGAGCAAATGGGCGTAAAAATTGCTTGTCTATTGGGCCAACAACCGGGGAGACCGCTGTGAATGGGACGGAGTCAGCAATTTTTGCGAGCGGGGGAATCATGATCGCCAGGCTGCGCGAAGCACTGTGGCCCGTGGTCATCGCTGTGCTGGCTGCGTTGGCTGCCATGCTCGCACTGCGTCTGGCAGGGTCCGAGACATTTCCCGTTGCTGTCACTCTTGGATCCCTGTTGGCAGTCTTCGGCTATCTCGCGGTCCTGCCGATGCTGCGCGTCTGGCCGGGCGTGCTGGTTGCCGCGGTCCTGCTCGCCGCAGGTCTGGGCGTCGGCTGGGCGCTGGGTCAAGCGTTGGCGCTTGCCTTGATGGCGCTGGTGGCAGGCCAAACCGTCTTTCTGGCGCAGCGTGCAGCCAGTGCCGAATCGGCAGAATTTGGCGCAGAGCGTACCGCTTCTCAAGAGGACGCACGCCTGCTTGCGCTGGCGCTGCAGGGCCAGGGCAAGCTGGATGCGGCTTTCGAAAAACTGCGCCAACTGCCTGCCCAGGGGGATGTGCTGGGCGATCTGTATTATTTGGGCAAGGGCTACGAGCGCAAGCGGGCCTATGCGCGCGCGCGCGATGTCTTCGCCCATTTGGTGGCACATGCACCCAAGTACCGCAACGCCGCCGTTCACCTCAAACGCGCCCGCCGGCTGGCCGAAGTGGCGGAACTTGCGCAGGCCCTGTCCCCAGCCGCCGAGAAGGAGCCGGAAGCTCCAGCGAATCCAAAGCGGCTCGGTCGCTACGAAGTCGAGGGCGAACTCGGGCGCGGTTCGATGGGCAAGGTGTATGCGGCGCGCGATCCGGTCATTGGCCGCGCGGTCGCGCTCAAGACGCTCGCACTGAGCAGTGAATTCGAAGGCCATGCCCTGGTGGATGCGCGGGCGCGCTTCTTCCGCGAAGCGCAATCGGCCGGCCGCCTGCAGCATCCCCACATCGTTGCGATCTACGATGCGGGCGACGAAGACGGTCTTGTCTGGATCGCCATGGAGCGCTTGCAGGGGCGCGATCTGTCGCAGTTCAGCCAACCGGCGCAGCTGCTCGCGGTGCCGGTGGTGCTGTCCATCGCGGCCCGCGTGGCGGAAGCACTGGACTATGCACACCAGCACCAGGTCGTGCACCGCGACATCAAGCCATCCAATATTCTTTATGACGCCGCCAGCGACAGCGTCAAGGTGACCGATTTCGGCATTGCACGCATCACCGACAACAGCCGCACCAAGACCGGCCTGGTCCTGGGTACGCCCAGTTTCATGGCGCCCGAGCAGATCGCCGGTCGCAAGGCCGACGGGCGCTGCGACCTCTATGCCCTGGGGGTCACCCTGTACCAATTGCTCACGGGCAGCCTGCCGCTGCGCGGCGAGTCGATGAGCGCGCTCATGCACGCGATTGCGCACCAGACTGCGCCCGACGTGCGCAGTCTGCGCGCCGAATTGCCCGAGTCGGTAGCGGCCATCGTGGCACGTGCTCTGGAAAAGAACCCGGTGGCGCGGTTTCAGACCGGGCGGCAAATGGCCGCCGATTTGCGTGCGGCGCTGGACGGCATGTCCCCCTCACAAAGCCCCCGCACAGGCAGTCCACTCGACTATGATGCGCGGACCGATTTCCACGAGCATTCCATGGCGCAATACCAAGACACTGTATTGGACAGCGCGGCCGCGCCGGCCGTGTCTTCCACCGCGCCCTCGAGGACCTGATGAGTGCGGTTTCCCTCTGCTACGAGTTCTGCGCACGCACGCATGCGGGCAAGGTGCGCACCAACAACGAAGATGCAGTAAGCGTTGATGCGCTCGCCCAACTGGCCTTGCTGGCCGACGGCATGGGCGGCTACAACGCGGGCGAAGTGGCCAGCGGCATGGCCATCAGTTTCATCCACAGTGAAATGGCCCGCTGGCTGGCGCAGGCCGGCCCGCGGCTTAAGGCCTTTGATCTGCGCCGCGCCATGGAAATCTGCGTCGACAACGCCAACCAGGCCATTCTGGGCGCCGCCGAGGCCAATCCGCAATACGCCGGCATGGGAACGACCCTGGTGCTCGGGGTGTTTCAGGGTCCCCGTCTGATGCTGGGGCACATTGGCGATTCACGCTGCTATCGGCTGCGGGGTGGACAGCTCGAACAGCTCACACGCGACCACTCCTGGCTTCAGGAGCAGATCGACGCCGGACTGCTCACACAGCAGCAGGCCGCTGTGTCCAGTAGCCGCAACCTGGTCACCCGCGCATTGGGGGTCGAAGAGGTAGTGTTGCTCGAAGTCAACGAATTCGAGGTGCAGACCGACGATCTGTATTTATTGTGTTCCGACGGTCTGAGCGAAATGCTCCATCATGACGACTTGACCAATCTGCTTGTGGCGCGCTCCGCGCTGGAAGAAAAGGCCGCGCGCCTGATTGATGCAGCCAACGCGAACGGCGGACGCGACAATATCAGTGTGGTGCTGGCGCGCGCGAGCGCGGGGCCGCGCAAACAAGGCCTGATGTCGCGACTGCTGCGCGCCTGAAGCGGCGTTTTTTGTTGCACATTGTCACGAATCAAAGCAAAAATACTGGGAGTGGGTCATGCCAAGAATGGTCGTTTCGATTGACGGTGTCGTTATCAAGGAAGTCGAGCTCAGCAAAGAGCGAACCACGCTCGGGCGCCGCCCCTATAACGATATCGTGATCGACAACCTCGCCGTGAGCGGGGAGCACGCGGCCCTGCACATGGCCGGCAACGACGTCGCAGTGGAAGATCTGCACAGCACCAACGGCACCTACGTCAATGGCAAAGCGGTGGTGCGGCAGGAGTTGCGCAATGGCGATACGCTCGAAGTGGGCAAATACAAGATCCGCTACTTCAACGAAGCCGAAGATCCGCAGTTCGAGAAAACCATGGTGTTCAAGCCGGGCATGCTGCCTGCGGCCCTGGCCGCTCGCAGTCCGGTCCCGCGCGCCCAGCCAGCTACACCAGCCATGCCTGCGCCCACGGCAGCCATCCGCGTACTGTCCGGTGCTGCGGCCGGTCGTGAGGTGGCGTTGACCAAGGTGGTGACCACCATTGGCAAACCGGGGGTGGCTGTGGCCTCGGTCACGCGGCGGCACCATGGCTTCGTCCTGGCACACGTGGAAGGGCCGCAGCCGCCCGAAGTCAACGGGGAACGCATCGGCAACGATCCTGTTGCGCTGAATGACGGTGACCGCCTGGCGCTGGCGGGCACCGAGATGCAGTTCGTCCTCCTCTGAGCGCTACAGAGCGCCGCGGCCGACGGGCGCGAAACCCGGCATCGTGAAGCAAGCCTTCGCACGGATTCTTCAGCGTCGCTGGCGGCGCATGCTCTGGGCGTTGGTGCCCGTCGCTCTCGGTGTGCTGCACGCTTCGGGCGTCGTGCCCTTGCAACTGCTTGAGCGCCTTGAGCACCTCGTCTACGACGTTCGCCTGCGGCTGACTGTGCCGAACACCCTGGACGAACGCATCGTTATCATCGATATCGACGAAAGCAGCCTGGAGCGCGTGGGCCGCTGGCCCTGGAGCCGGGACAAAATGGCAGTGCTCGCCACCGAATTGTTCGAGCGCCAGGCCGTGAGCGTGCTGGGCTTTGACGTGGTCTTTGCCGAACCTGACGACAGCTCAGGTCTCAAAAACCTCCAGCAGCTCGCGGGCGGCAGCTTGAAGGGCGACGCACACTTTGCGCGCGAAGTGGATCGACTCGCCCCCACCCTCAACTTTGACGCCCGCTTTGCGAGCGCGCTCGACACCCAGAACGCCGTGCTGGGCTATTACTTCAGCAGCGATCGCGATGGCAAAGGCCGCGGTGTGCTCCCACCGCCCGTGTTCACACCACAGCAGATCGGCGGGAGCGTCTTGAGAGCCACCGAGTGGACAGGCTACGGCAGCAACATTGAAGAGTTGGCCAGGGCGGCGCCCGCGGCAGGCTTCTTCAACGCCATGGCGGATGTCGATGGCGTGGTACGCACACTGCCGTTGCTGGCCAAATACCAAGGTCGCTACTACGAATCTTTGGCGCTTGCCGTCTACCGCAGCCTGCTGGGCGGTGCGGACCTGATGCCGGCGTTTGCCAGCACGGCGACAGAAGAGGGTGAGCACCGCATATTGCGGGGCGTCGCGTTGCGCCATGCCGGCGGCCGGGCTTTCTTGCCGGTGGATGATGAACTCGCCACCCTCGTCCCCTACCGGGGTTTGGGTGGACCGCACGGTGGCTCGTTTCGCTACGTATCAGCGGCCGATGTGCTCATGGGGAAACTTCCCGCAGCGAGTCTGCGCGGCAAAGTGGCCCTCGTCGGCACCACAGCCATCGGCCTGCAGGATCTGCGCGCAACGCCGGTGGGGCGCACTTATCCGGGCGTGGAGACGCATGCCAATGTGTTGTCGGGATTTCTCGACGGCAAGGCGATTTACCGCCCCGACTACGCCCCCGCCTACGACGTCGTACAAATGCTTGCCGCCGGTTTGCTGCTGGCGTTTGCGCTGCCGCTGCTCAGTGCCGGGCGGGCCTTGCTGCTGGGGGGGGCTGCATTTGCCGCACTCGTCGCCCTGAATGGCTGGCTGTACCTCGGGTTTGGCTTGGCGTTGCCCCTGGCCAGTGCGCTGGCGGTGGTCTTGCTTGTCACCGCGCTCGACATGGCCTATGGCTATTTGACGGAAAGCCGCACCAAACGGGGTCTCGCCCAACTTTTCGGCACCTACGTGCCGCCCGAACTCGTCGATGAAATGCTTCTTGCGCCCGAGCGCTACAGCATGCAGGCGGCCAGCCGCGAACTCACCGTAATGTTCTGCGACATGCGCGGCTTTACCGCCATGTCCGAGCGCATGGAGCCGGTGCAGCTCCAAGCCCTGCTGAACGATATTTTCAGTCGCCTCACGCAGGCCATCCGCGCGCAGCGCGGAACCATCGACAAATACATGGGCGACTGCGTCATGGCCTTTTGGGGGGCACCGGTGCCCACGCCTCAGCACGCCGCGTTGGCCGTACGCGCCGCACTCGACATGGTAAAATCGGTCAAAGTACTCAATGCACAGCACCGAGCCAGCGGCTTGCCAGAAATTGGCATCGGCATCGGCCTGAACACCGGCTCCATGTGCGTCGGCGATATGGGCTCGGACATCCGCCGCAGCTACACGGTCATTGGCGACGCCGTCAACCTCGGCTCGCGCCTCGAAGGTCTGTGCAAGGTGTATGGGGTCGATATTGTCGCCAGCGAAGCCACCCGCATTCAGGCCCCGGGCTTTGTCTGGCAGGAGCTTGACCGCGTGCGCGTCAAAGGCAAGGAAGATGCGGTGGCGATATTCTGTCCCCTCGGGGAACCGGGTGCGTTGACGCAAGACCAAAAGAGCCAGTTGGACCAGTGGCATCAGGCCCTGGCCAGCCTGCGGGCGCAAGACTGGGGCGCGTGCGACGCGCAGCTTGGGGCCCTCTGCGCCGCCGCGCCAGAAAATCCTCTGCTGGCGTGGTACAGCGAGCGCCTGGCCCAGCTGCGGGTGTTACCCTACCAATCCGATTGGGACGGCGC
>JBATPF010000335.1:0-5192 GCA_049291355.1 Giesbergeria sp. | reverse complement strand
GATGCCTGGAACTGCTGCTGATGCTTGTTCTTGGCGGCGTTGAACAGCTTGCCCAGGATGCGGTCGTGCAGGTCGATAATTTCGTCGGTGACGGTGGCCATGCCCTCAATGGCCAGCGCTACCAAAGTAGCGTAGCGCCGCTGACTCTCGAACTTGGCCAAGTCGGCGGGTGTCATCTGTCCGCCCTCGCGGGCGATCTTGAGCAGCCGGTTTTGATGAACCAGCCGCTCGATGCCGGTAGGCAGATCGAGCGCCTGCCAGGCTTTGAGGCGTTCGATGTGTTCCAGCATGTGGCGCGAGTTCGGTTTGACGGGCGACTGGCGCAACCAGGCCAGCCAGGTCGTCTTGCCGTTGTCTCGGCGTTTCAGCAGATCGTCGAGGCGGCGGCGATGCCCGGTCGTCAGCGGCTCGTACAGGGCTTCGTGGATGCGCCGGTTGGCGCGGGTGATGGCCTCGGCACTGGCACGCTCGATGGCGTTGAGTGCGGGCAAGATGATCGACTGCTGCCGCAAATGTTCGATCAAGGCATCGGCCAGTACGATGCCCTTGTCGGTCTGCATGGCCAGACCCGTCAATGTGTGAACGGCCTGCCGGTAGTGACTCATGGTGAACGGCTGGAAGCCGAACACAGTTTGCAGCTCGACGAGATGTTCGCGCCGAGTCTGTTCCCGCCGCTGCCCGTAATCGTTCCAGCTTTCAACACCGACCTTGAGCTGGTCGGCGACCAGTTTCAGCAAGGGCGGGAACGGCGGCTGATCGACGCCAAGGACAATGCCCGGAAAGCGGAGGTAGCATAGCTGCACCGCGAAGCCCAGCCGATTCGCAGGCCCGCGCCGCTGCCGGATGATCGAAAGGTCACTATCACTGAGTGAGTAATGCCGGATTAAATCGTCCTTGGTGTCCGGCAACGCCAGCAGGCTATCCCGCTCGGTGGCGGACAGAATGGAACGACGTGGCATGCTAATGATCCGTTCTCAAGTATTGATACAGGGTCTCCCGACTGACGCCAAACTCGCGGGCCAGCTTCGCCTTCTGCTCACCAGCGTTCGCGCGCTGACGCAGTTCGGCCGCACGCTCTGGCGATAGCGCTTTCTTGCGGCCCCGGTAGGCACCGCGCTGCTTGGCCAGCGCGATGCCCTCACGCTGCCTTTCGCGGATCAGGGCGCGCTCGAATTCGGCGAATGCACCCATCACGGACAGCATCAGATTCGCCATCGGCGAGTCCTCGCCGGTGAAGGTCAGGCATTCCTTGACGAACTCGATGCGTACGCCGCGCTTGGTGAGCATTTGCACCAGACGGCGCAAGTCATCGAGGTTGCGCGCCAGGCGATCCATGCTGTGCACCACCACGGTATCGCCTTCGCGCACGAAGGTCAGCAGCGTGTCGAGCCGCGGGCGCCGCGTATCTTTGCCCGAAGCCTTGTCGGTGAACACCTTGTCCACCTGGCTCTGTTCTAGCTGGCGTTCTGGGTTTTGGTCGAAGCTACTGACCCGCACGTACCCGATGCGTTGACCTTTCATGTGCGTCTCCTGCGCTAATGTGTCAAGAAAGAATCTATGAGCCTTTATTGAGTGTGTCAATAAAGGCTCAATAGGACTACATCCTGACGCATGTCGGACGCAATGCCTGACGCCTAGTTAGGGTATAGGTCAACTGGACAACGTGAACAGGCCAACGGCTTGGCGCACGATTTCCTTGTGCTTTCAGCTCGCTGCTGGCAACTTAACGGCCAGCACGTCGATTTTTTCGATGACGGGCGCATGAGCCAGCAGTTCAGACGCTTGTGCCATCAGTGCAGCGGCGATCGGCCCGGCCAGATGCGCGTCACGGCCCGCCTCGTCGGCGAAGGCGTCGAAGATGCCAAACGTCGACGGCGTGATCTTGAGCGCGAACCAGAGCGTGGTACCGGCCTCCCGCATGGCCAGCGGCAGTGCGCTCTTGAGAAATGCTTCGACGGCGGCTTCCTTGCCAGGTTTTGCGACCAGTGTGGCGCGAATAGCAAGCTTGACCATGATGTGTGTTCCTTGAGAGTTGTTGATGGAGGAACAAATCTTAGGCTCGGGCGGTAGCGGAGGATAGTGGCGGAATCGCCATTAATGATATATTATCCGCCATGCTCATCTATGTATTTGCCCTCAATGGGGTATTCGATATTGGCCTTGCGTCGCTGCTGGACGTCATCGGTACCGCCAACGAGTTGGGGCAGCGCGAGCAGTCTTCGTTGCAGCTAGACATGCGCCTAGTGGGAGTGCGCCAAGAGGTGCACACGGCGCAGGGGTTGAGCGTTCCCGTCACGCGGGTGACGGCCTTGCCCAGGCCCGATGTCGTGCTGCTCCCCGCACTGGGCAGCAAAATGCCGCAGCCTTTGTTAGCGGCGTTGACGCGTCCCGACGTCATCGAGGCTGGCACCTGGCTGCGGCAATGGGCCGCAGCAGGCGTGCATATTGGAGCCGCCTGCACCAGCACCTTCGTGCTGGCCGAAACCGGGCTGCTCGACGGACAAAGCGCGACCACATCCTGGTGGCTATCAGCGCTGTTTCATCAGCGCTATCCGCTGGTGGCGCTCGACGAATCACGGATGCTGGTTAATTCGCCCGGTTTCACCACGGCAGGCGCGGCGCTGGCCCATCTCGATCTTGGGCTGGGCGTGGTGCGTGGCCAGAGCCCAACGTTGGCCGCGCTATGCGCGCGCTACCTGCTAATCGAGCCGCGCGCGTCGCAAGCAGTGTTCATGATTGCCGATCAGGTAGCGCATGCCGACCCGATCGTCGAGCGCTTCGAACAGTGGGCCAGAGAGCGACTGGCCCTGGGCTTTTCGATGAGCGATGCCGCCCGCTCCGTGGGCAGCAGCGAACGGACGCTGGGACGGCGCCTGCAGGCCGTGCTGGGCAAGTCGCCGTTGACGTATTTCCAAGACTTGCGCGTGGAGCGCGCGGTGCACTTATTGCAGACGACCGAGGAAAGTATCGAGCGCATCGCCGGCTTGGTCGGCTATTCCGACGGCACGACCTTGCGCACCTTGTTGCGTCGCAAACTAGGTCGCGGCGTGCGTGCGCTGCGCGAGCGACATGGCTAAATAGCGCAGCTAAGCACAAAGCACGTCACGGCCCAGCGCAAATCCAGCTTAACGTGCTTTATTTTCCGTTTTCTGAGACGACCCCTACTACGATGCCCTGACCGGCTTGGCCAATCAAAGTCTCTTTCTTGAACGGGTTGCCCAATCCTCACGCAGTGCGCTGGGCGCTGGGCACCAACTCGCCATCGTGTTAATCGACCTGGAACGATTCAAAAATATCAACGACAGCCTCGGCCGCACCGCTGGCGACGAGCTTCTGAAGAAGGTGGCCCAATGGCTCGCGCGCTACGCTGGTGATGCCAATCTTTTGGCGCGATTGGGCGCTGATCGTTTTGCGGTACTCATGCCTGCAATCAAACCAGAGGATGACTTTGAGCATCTGCTCGCAGACATGATGAAGGCCTTTCTGGAGCATCCATTCCGATTGAATGATGCCATCTTTCGTATCGCAGCCAAGGCGGGCGTGGCGATTTTTCTCGATGACGGAGCGGACACTGATGCCTTATTCCGTAACGCCGAGGCGGCCCTCAAAAAGGCCAAATCAAGCGGCGAGCGCTATTTGTTCTATACCCAAAGCATGAACGAGATGGTGGCCAGCAAACTGACTATGGAAAACCAGCTTCGCCTGGCATTGGGTCGCGGCGAATTCTTGCTCCATTACCAGCCCAAGGTGAATCTTGTCAGCGGCAAAGTGACCAGCGCCGAGGCCTTGATCCGATGGAACAAGCCTGGCACTGGCCTGGTGCCGCCGGGCGAGTTCATTCCGATTCTGGAAGAAATCGGTTTGATCAATGAAGTCGGGCGCTGGGTGATGCACCAGGCCAATGCAGATTACCTGCGCTGGCACACGGCGGGTTTGGCACCGGTGCCCATCGCGGTCAATGTGTCTGCGCTGCAACTGCGCAATCGCACTTTTTTTGACGAAGTTCGCCAGCTCGTCGAAGGCGATGAACGCACGGCTGCGGGGCTTGAGATTGAAATCACCGAAAGCCTGATCATGGAGGATGTCAAACACAGCATCAGCAGCCTACAGGCCATGCGCGGCCTGGGCCTGACCATTGCGATTGACGACTTTGGAACGGGCTTCTCGTCGCTCAGCTACCTGTCCAAATTGCCTGTGGATACCTTGAAAGTTGACCGCTCATTCGTGGTCGATATGACTGCGGCACCCGAGGGCTTGGCCCTGGTGTCCACCATCATCGGTCTGGCGCATGCACTCAAACTCAAGGTGGTGGCCGAGGGTGTGGAAACTGAAGAGCAGGCGCGTTTGCTTCGCCTATTGAATTGTGACGAAATGCAGGGTTTTCTCTTTAGCAGACCGGTTTCCGCAGAGGCTTTTGAAACGCAATTTCTGACCTTGCCGTCCAATGGCTGACGGATGAAGCGCCATGTCCGATATCGAGTTGCAAATTGCAGCTTTGCTCAGGGCGCTCAACGCCTCAATGCCTGATCCAGGTCGGCAATCAGGTCGTCCGGGTGCTCAATCCCCACACTCAGTCGGATCATGCCCTCCCCCACGCCCGCTGCCGCGCGCGCCTCGGGCGAGACAAAGCTGTGCGTGGTGCTGGCCGGATGGCAGGCCAGGCTGTCCACGTCGCCGAGCGATACGGCCTGGGCGAAAAGTTTGAGTGAATTGAGCACGTTGGCAGCGGCGGAGCGCTCGCACTGGGCCAGTTCGAAGGTCACCATGCCGCCAAATCCGCCTTCCATCTGGCGCTGCGCCAGTGCGTGCTGCGGGTGGCTGGGCAAACCGGGGTAGTGCACGCTGCGCACGGCGGGGTGGCTGGCCAGGAAACCGGCCACGGCCAGCGCGCCTTCGCAGTGCGCCGCCATGCGCAGCGGCAGCGTCTTGATGCCGCGCAGGAACAAAAAGGCTTCCTGCGCCGCCAGGCTGGCACCGATGTGGCCCAGGCCGGTCTTGCGGATCTGCGCAATGTGCGCCGCCCTGCCTGCCACCAGCCCGCCTGTGGCGTCGCCATGGCCGCCCAGGTATTTGGTCATGGAATGGACCACCAGGTCGATGCCGTGCGCCAGCGGGCGCGTGAGGCACGGCGTGCAGAACGTGTTGTCGGCCACGGTGAGGGCGCCGTGGGCACGGGCCGTGGCGGCCACGGC
>JBATPF010000334.1:0-6363 GCA_049291355.1 Giesbergeria sp. | reverse complement strand
GCCTTGCGCTGGGTGCAGGCGGGCGCGGAGCATGCCAGCGCGCTGCACGCACTGGCGCGGGCAGCGGGCGGAAGTGCTTCGCTTTTTGTAGCGACTAGCGAAGATGCAGCAAGCGCAGAAGCCCCCTCGGATGCACTTTCTCCGGCGCTTGCGAAGATTCATCGGCAATTGCGCCAGGCGTTTGATCCGGCCGGCATCTTCAACCCCGGCCAGACCCGCTGGCGCTGAGACGGTGCGACGCTTTCGTCATCTCACGGGCCAGCACCGCACGAGCACCACCAACCGGCGCCTGGGTCTGCTTCTGGCCTTCAACGCCGGTGCGGTGAACGCCGGCGGCTTTCTGGTGGTGCGGCTCTATACCTCCCACATGACAGGCTTTGTCTCCATGCTCGCCGACAACCTGGTTCTGGGCAATACGGTGCTGGTGCTGGGGGCCATCGGTGCCCTGCTGGCCTTCATCAGCGGCGCCGCGGTCACCGCCATCCTGGTCAACTGGGCGCGCCAGCACCGGCTGCACAGCAGCTACGCCCTGCCGCTCCTGATCGTGGCGCTGTTGATGCTGGTGTTTGGATTGGTAGGCGCCGTCACGCTGAACTGGCGCACGCCCTTTGCCGTTCCCGCCACGGTGCTGCTGCTCTCCTTCATCATGGGGCTACAGAACGCCACGGTGACCAAGATGTCCTCGTCAGAGATCCGCACCACGCACATGACGGGCATCGTCACCGATCTGGGTATTGAACTGGGCCGGCTGCTGTACTGGAACCGCAGCAGTGTCTTGCCTGAGCAGCAAGTGCGTGCCAACCGCAAGCGCCTTGCCTTGTTCAGCAGCCTGCTGGGCATGTTTCTGCTGGGCGGCGTGGCCGGTGCAGCAGGCTTCAAGTATGTGGGCTTCGTGTTTGTGGTGCCACTGGCGCTGGTGCTCTTCACGCTGACCCTGCCCCCGCTGTGGATCGACCGCGCACGCCTGCGCCTGATGCTGCGGCGCAGCGATCCGTCCGCCGCATCCCCCTCCCGCCACGATTCCTGATGGCACTGTTCCCAAAGCACCATGCAAACCCAGCTCGCTCCCGAATTCCAAGGCACGCCCGACGGCGCTGAGGCCGAAGCCATTCTGCGCAAATGCGTGCACTGCGGCTTTTGCCTGGCCACCTGCCCGACCTACCAGCTGCTGGGCGACGAGCTCGACAGCCCGCGCGGGCGCATCTACTTGATGAAGCAGGTGCTTGAAGGCGCCGAGCCCACGCGCGCCACGCAGCTGCACCTGGACCGGTGCCTGACCTGCCGCAACTGCGAAACCACGTGCCCCAGCGGCGTGGAATACGGCAAGCTGGTGGACATTGGCCGCAAGATCGTCGACGACAAGGTGGCCCGCCCCGCGATCGAGCGCGGCGTGCGCTGGGCGCTCAAAGAAGGTCTGCCCTCGCCCTTGTTCGGCCCCGCGATGAAGATGGGCCAGGCGGTGCGCGGCCTGATGCCCCAGGCGCTGCGCGCCAAGGTGCCGCCGCGCGAAAACCCCGGCGTATGGCCCACACGCGAACACGCCCGCAAGGTGCTGCTGCTCGCCGGCTGCGTGCAGCCCGCCATGATGCCCGGCATCAACAGCGCCACCGCGCGGGTGCTCGACGCCATCGGCATCCAGACCGTGGTGGCGCCGGACGCGGGCTGCTGCGGCGCCGTCAAATTTCACCTCAACGACCAGGACGGCGGCAAAGCCGAAATGCGCGCCAACATCGACGCCTGGTGGCCGCAGGTGGAGAGCGGCGCCGTCGAGGCCATCGTCATGAACGCCTCAGGCTGCGGCGTGACGGTGAAGGAATACGGCCACCACCTGCAGCACGACGCGCAGTACGCCCAAAAGGCCGCCCGCATCAGCGCCCTGACGCGCGACCTCTCGGAGCTGCTGCCCGAGATTGCGCCGGCGCTGCAGGGCAAGCTCCGGCGCGTGCCCCAGGGCGTCGTCGCCTTCCACCCGCCCTGCACGCTGCAGCATGGCCAGCAGCTGCGCGGCGGCGTGGAGCAGCACCTGCGCGCGCTGGGTTTTGACGTGCGCTTGACGCTGAACGAATCGCACCTGTGCTGCGGTTCGGCCGGCACCTACTCGGTCTTGCAGGCCAAGCTCTCGCACCAGTTGCTGGAGCGCAAGATCGGCCACCTCTCCGCCCTGGAACCTGTCGTCATCACCTCGGCCAACATTGGCTGCATCACGCATTTGCAAAGCGGTACGGCCACGCCGGTGAAGCACTGGGTGCAGGTGCTGGATGAAGCGCTGGCGTAGAGAGAGCGCAGTGCAGAATTTATAATGAAATAAGCCTCCAGCGCTTACGCAACAAACGCAAGCAGCTATCAAAACAGTAGTTTCCTGCCGGGTAGCTGCCGGGTAGGCGCCCACTGGACCTACTGCTGGATGTCCCCCAGGCACAGGTACTTGATCTCCACATAGTCGTCCCTGCCGTGGTGCGAGCCCTCGCGCCCCAGGCCCGACTGCTTGACGCCGCCAAAGGGCACGTGCTCGGTGGCCAGAATGCCCACGTTGACAGGCGCAGAGCAGGCCGGCGCGGGCATGGGCCAGCAGCGTGGGCTCGAAGGACTGGCCCGCCATCCACATGGCGCTGCACCGTGACGAGGGCGGTTTCTTCAATCAGCGGGCCCGGGTTCACCCCGTCGTCAAAACCATTGCCCACCCTGGCCGTGGCCACCTTGGCGGCGAACTTCTTCACAAATTCGACGTAGACCCCGCTTTGCACGTAGAAACGGTTGGAGCACACGCAGGTCTGGCCGGCGTTGCCGTACTTGCTGGCAAAGGCGCCTTCGACGGCGCTGTCGATGTCGATGTCGATGTCGGCATCGTGTCAGGACGAGCGCCTATGGCAATTTCTGCAGCAGCGCATTCATTGGGGCGGACAGGTAGCGCAATAAGTCGGGCCGTCTCCGACCGGCACGGGCCAGCCCGATCCCGTCAACCTTGCCTTATATCAATTCAGACACAAGCGCAGGCCCGTCTGTTATGAGCTTTGCATGACAATGGCAGGCATTGCTCGCGCGGAGTCGGTAGGTCGACGCGGTTCGCGGGCCAAGGCCGGGTCTGCCCGGCTGCGACTACCGTTTCTTACTCTCCTCGCCATCCCATCATGAGTGCTTTTCACGAAGAACGCGTACTGTCGGTTCACCATTGGACCGACCGCCTTTTCAGCTTTACCACCACGCGCGACCCCACTCTGCGTTTTTCGAATGGGCACTTCACCATGATCGGCCTGGTGGTGAACGGCAAGCCCTTGCTGCGCGCCTACAGCATCGTCAGCGCCAACTACGAGGAGCACCTCGAATTTCTCAGCATCAAGGTGCCCGACGGCCCGCTGACCTCGCGCCTGCAGCACATCCAGGTGGGCGACAGCATCATTGTTGGCAAGAAACCCACGGGCACGTTGCTCATCGACTACCTGCTCCCCGCCAAGCGGCTGTACCTGTTTTCCACCGGCACGGGCCTCGCGCCGTTCCTGAGCGTGATTCGCGACCCGGAAACCTATGAGCGTTTCGAGCAGGTCATTCTGGTCCACGGCGTGCGCGAGGTGGCTGAACTGGCCTACCACGACTACCTCACCAAGGAACTGCCCCAGCACGAGATTTTGGGCGAGATGGTGCGCGCGCAACTCAAGTACTACCCCACCGTCACACGCGAACCCTTCCGCAACCAGGGACGCATTCCCGACCTGATTGAGTCGGGCAAGCTGGCGGCCGACCTGGGCCTGCCGCAACTCAACCCGCTGGAAGACCGCGCCATGCTGTGCGGCAGCCCGGAGATGCTGGCCTCCATCAAGTCGCTGCTGGAAAAAATGAAATTCGAGGAAGGCAACACCACGCGGCCAGGCGATTTCGTTGTCGAGCGGGCGTTTGTGGAGAAGTAAGCAATGCTTCGAAGCGGCGCCCGTTCAAGTGGGCGCTTTTTCAGCGCTGGCACCACACCAGCGATGGAACGGTTGCCACTTCAGTCGCGCCACCAGCGCGCGCTTTGTCCCGCACGGGTAGACCAAGGCCGCAACACCGGCGCGTGTAGTGATTCAGAAGCGGCTTGAAAAGAAAAAGTGTCGACATCGTTGTGCGTCTGCGCTGCAGAACACAGCGACAGCCTGTGCTATCGCGCGGATTGGCAACGCAGCATGGCGGCGATTCTCGGCGTTCTTCTGAGGCGGAATTCCCAATCACGACGGTAGATTGGTCGACCCACAGCAAGTCGCGTTTCCTCGCCTTCGGGTTCACGCTGATGCGCTTAAGCACCGACATCCACAAAATCTCTGGGTACATCGTTGTGAACAGCGGCCATTCGCGCAGGTCACCGATCAGTGGGCCAGCGTTGTGGCTGACGTGCCGGATAGGAGTGCGCCTCGCCGACCACCACGGAGTGGCCGGATCCCAAACGGTGTGAGCATCCTTTCTTTCGCCGCCAGGCACCAGCGGTTTGTGTCTCCGTGCATTTCTACCTTCCTTCACCGCAGGGGTCGCTTCATGCTCAGATTTCGATTTGGTACAGGGGTTCTGTGCGTGCTGGCGTTGTCCTGGCTACCACTCCAACTGCAGGCCCAGTCGACCCCGACAGCGGCCCAGCAGATGAATCTCCAATCGGTCGCCAACGTGAACATGGCAGGGCGCCAGCGCATGCTTGCGCAACGCATGACCAAGGCCTACCTGATGCTGGGGCAAAGCATCGACCCCGAGGGTGCACAGGCTATCTTGCAAGAGTCCATCCGACTGTTTGACGCCCAACTTGCCGCACTCAAATCGCTTCCGCCCGATGCGGCCCAGGCCAAATCCCTTGCCGAGCTCGATGCTGTGTGGGCCCGCTGCAAGCCGCTCCTCACTGCGCATCCCACCAAGCTTGGGGCGGATCTTCTGTACGATCTGAGTGAAGAACTACAGCAAGTAGCGCACCACGTCACGTTGGGTTACCGGGATGCAGGCAACTTGCCACTGGACCAACTGGTCAATCTTGCCGGGCGCCAGCGCATGCTCTCCCAGCGCATGATGAAGTTCTATCTGTATGAGACCTGGGAAATCAACAGTGCACCGGCCGATATGGAGATGCATCTGGCGCGGGCCCATTTCACCGCAGTGCTGCTGCAGATGGAGAAGTCGCCGTTGACCCATCCGAAGATCAAGGCACAGGTTGCAGAGTTGCGCCGCGTGTGGGAGCCCTACCAGACGGTGCTGTTCGCCAGGCGGGACGCTACGAGGATGCGACGGGATGCTCTGCTCGCTGCAGGCTTGAGCGAGCGCGTTCTGGAGAGCACCGAGAAACTGGTTGCGATGCTGGTAGAAATGGGCTCAATAGACGACAAAAATTGAACGGCACATGCATCGAGGTGGTTTTTCTGGGATGCACGCCAAGATCGACCGCGCCAATGGGAGACACCGCCTAGGAGCACCTCTTTTCAGGCGGAAAGCTCACTGGGCAGGTAGTGCCTCCGCCGGAGCGCTGACTGGCACACCATCCGTTCGCACCGACATGGTTTCCTCCATCGCCTGCGCGCAGCTTTAGGCAAATAGCGTGTGGCCAACCAGAAGTAGATCCACATCACCACCACCCCCCCCCGACAACTGGTCCAGCGGTTGGGGCTGCCCGTTATAGACCTTGGCCATCGCGTCGAGCAGATGCTGGACACCACCATTCGCCAGTATTTCGAAGCGGAGGGCGAAGGGCGTTTTCGCGACCTGGAAACCCAGGGACTGGCTGGCGTCGTCGCCGAGCCCGGCGGCATGGCGCTGTCCACGGGTGGAGGCACCGTGCTGCGCCCTGAAAACCGCGAAACCCTGCGCAAGTTTGGAACGGTGCTCTATCTGCGCGCCTCACCCGAGGACTTTTACCGGCGCGTGCGCCATGACCGTACGCGCCCCTGGCTGCAAGTGGCCAACCCGGGCCTGCTGCGCAAGCACCGCGTGGCGCGGGTCGTGGCCGATACCGGCGGGCGCTGGCCCGAAGTTGGCGATGTCACCGCCGATTTCCTCTACCTTCGGCTGCCCGGCGCCAGGCAGCTCTATGCCGCCGGCTACAGCGACGCGCAGATCAAAGCATGGGCTGGGCGCATTCGCGCCTGGGCGCCGGGAGGTGATGCAGGCCTGCCGCGGCGGAGCGAGGCGCCTGCGGCAAAACGTGCACAACGCGACGTTTTCTGCTTCTTTGACAACACCATGAAGCTGCATGCGCCCGACAACGCGCTGCGCCTCTCCCGGGAGCTGGGCCGCGACCCAGCGACGCTCGCCATCGGCAGCTGATCCGTTGCGTCAGTAGTCCTGCAGGCGCCTAGTGTCCTGAGTTAGAAGTTCGTTGACGAAATGAAGAGGTCGAAATCGTCGTCAGGCAAGGCGCAAACC
>JBATPF010000333.1:0-3685 GCA_049291355.1 Giesbergeria sp. | reverse complement strand
GCACCATCCTGACACCGCACCCGCTCGAAGCCGCCCGCCTGCTGGGCTGCAGCGCCCAGGCGGTGCAGGCCGATCGCCTGGCGGCAGCGCAGAGCCTGGCAGAGCGCTTTGGCTGCGTCTGCGTGCTCAAGGGTTCGGGCAGCGTGGTGGCCGGGCCGGGCCGCGTGCCCACCATCAACCCCACAGGGAACGCACGCCTGGCCACGGCCGGCACGGGCGATGTGCTGGCCGGCATGCTGGGTGCCCACTGGGCGGAAGGGAAAGAATCTTTCGCGGCGGCGTGCAGCGCCGTCTACCAGCACGGCCGCTTGGCCGACCGTTGGCCTGCCGACCAGGCACTGGTTGCCAGTGCGTTCGCCAAGGCGTCAAATTTTGATTAAAAAAAGGCTCTAGCGCTTATTCCACCAGCGCAAGCAGCTCCTGAAATAAGAGCGAATCGGCACAGCTGCAGGGGCGGACCCGGCAGACCCGCGCTGCGCCTCAGTGGCGCGTTCCGCGTCCCTTGGCCTTGCCCGCAGGGGCTTTGGTCAGCAAGGAAGCTTTCTGTTTGGATTTGCCGCCAGATCCACTGGACCCGCCGAAATCTTTCACAGCCGGAGCGTCATGCTGCCTTCGTGAGGGCGCCGGAGCGGCCTCTTCGCTGCCCCGCCGCGCATGCGCTGGCTTTTCGCTGGCTTTGGCGCTCTTCTTGCCGCCACTGCGCTCGCCGGCACCGCGCGGTGCGGTGGTCTCGCCTTCGTTCACGAGACGAAAATCGATGCGCCGGCCGTCCAGGTCCACCCGGCTGACCTGCACGCGCACGCGCGAGCCAATGGCATAGCGGATTCCGCTGCGCTCGCCGCGCAGCTCCTGGCGCGCCTCGTCGAACTTGAAGTAGTCGCCGCCCAGCTCGGTGATGTGCACCAGGCCCTCGACGTACATGGCGTCGAGCGTGACGAAGATGCCAAAGCTGGTGACCGAAGACACCACACCGCCGAATTCCTCGCCCAGGTGTTCGCGCATGTACTTGCACTTGAGCCAGGCCTCCACGTCACGGCTGGCTTCGTCGGCGCGGCGCTCGTTGGCGCTGCAGTGCAGGCCGGCCGCTTCCCAGGATTGCGTCTCCACCAAGGCCGCGCCCGTTTCCTTCTTGCGCGGCTCGGCGCCTGGCTTCTGGGCCCGTGCCGCCAGTCGCTTGCTCAGCTTGGCATGCGCCTCGCCGGGAAGCGGCAGGGCCGGCAGCCGGTAGCGCGTATTGCCCAGAATCGACTTGATGACGCGGTGCACCAACAAGTCGGGGTAACGCCGGATCGGACTGGTGAAATGCGTGTACGCCTCGAACGCCAGACCGAAATGGCCGCTGTTGTTGGGCGTGTAGATGGCCTGCTGCATGGAGCGCAGCAGCATGGTGTGGATTTGCTGCGCGTCCGGCCGGTCTTTGGTGGCTTCGGCAATGGCCTGAAATTCGGACGGGGCCGGGTTGTCGCTGATGCTCAATCCAACCGCCATGGCCTTCAAGTAGCTGCGCAGAATGTCCTGCTTCTCGGGCGTCGGGCCTTCGTGCACGCGGAACAGCCCGTGCTGCTTGCCCTGCGCAATGAAGTCGGCGCTGCAGACGTTGGCTGCCAGCATGGCCTCTTCGATCAGCTTGTGGGCGTCGTTGCGCGTGCGCGGAATGATCTTTTCAATGCGGCCGTTGTCGTCGCAGACGATCTGCGTTTCGGTGGTTTCAAAGTCCACCGCGCCGCGCTCGCGCCGCGCGATCAACAGAGCGCGGTAGACGTCGTGCAGGTTGAGCAGATCGGGAATCCGCTCCGTGCGCTTTGCCGCTTCGGGGCCGCGCGTGTTGGCCAGAATCGCCGCCACTTCGGTGTAGGTGAAGCGGGCATGGCTGAACATCACCGCCGGGTAGAACTGGTAGGCGTGCACTTCGCCTTTGGCCGTGATCAGCATGTCACAGACCATGCACAGGCGCTCGACCTCGGGGTTGAGCGAGCACAGGCCGTTGCTGAGCTTCTCAGGCAGCATGGGGATCACGCGGCGTGGAAAGTACACGCTGGTGGCGCGGTCGTAGGCATCGATGTCGATGGCGCTCCCGGTCTGCACGTAGTGACTTACATCGGCAATGGCGACGAGCAGGCGCCAGCCCTTGGCGCGGCCGACCTTGGCGGGCTCGCAGTACACGGCATCATCGAAATCGCGCGCATCTTCGCCATCGATGGTGACCAGCGGCACGTCAGTCAGGTCGATGCGGTTCTTTTTGTCCTGCGGGCGCACCTTG
The DNA here is from genome assembly GCA_049291355.1 of Giesbergeria sp. Lineage (GTDB taxonomy): Bacteria > Pseudomonadota > Gammaproteobacteria > Burkholderiales > Burkholderiaceae_C > Simplicispira. The sequence continues at coordinate 1,425 of JBATPF010000333.1, read as the reverse complement.
TCGGGCAGCGCGCCGGCCTCGGCCAGGCAGCCCTCGGAAAACTCGTGCGGCACACCGTATTTGCGCACCGCAATTTCGATTTCCATGCCGGGGTCATCGACCTCGCCCAGCACTTCGGTGATGCGGCCCACCGGCTGGCCGTAGAGCGCCGGCGGCTCGGTCAGTTCGACCACCACCACTTGTCCCGGCTCGGCATTGCCCAAAGCGCCTTTGGGAATCAGTACGTCCTGGCCGTAACGCTTGTCTTCGGGGGCCACAATCCAGACCCCGCTTTCCTGCAACAACCTGCCGATCAGGGGCTGCTTGGGGCGTTCGATGATTTCCACCACGCGGCCTTCGGGCCGGCCGCGCCGGTCCTGGCGCACGATGCAGACACGCACGCGGTCCTTGTGCAGGACGGCGCGCATCTCGTTCGGGGGGAGAAAAATGTCAGACAGGCCATCGTCGCGCAGGACAAAACCGTGGCCATCGCGGTGCCCTTGAACCGTGCCTTCAAATTCATCGGAAGGCTGGTTGGCGGGCAATTTTTCGCTCATTTTTTTACTATACAATCTCGTTCTTTCCTGAAATGCCCAGGTGGCGGAATTGGTAGACGCACTAGTTTCAGGTACTAGCGAGTAACATCGTGGAGGTTCGAGTCCTCTCCTGGGCACCAAGTTTAACGAGAAGCCGCTGCGTAAGCGGCTTTTTTGTTTTTATTCGCCAGAGTGCCGCATCAACCCTGCCTCCTCTGCTATAAAATTCAAGCATTCGATATATGGCCCAGATGGCGGAATTGGTAGACGCACTAGTTTCAGGTACTAGCGAGTAACATCGTGGAGGTTCGAGTCCTCTTCTGGGCACCAAGCAAAAAGCCGCTGCAGTTGCAGCGGCTTTTTTATTTCCGAAGCGCTTGGCCGCTTCTGCGCGTCACCCGCGCATCAAAGCCTTCAGAACGTTCTGCAAACGGCGTGCGGCAGCGGCGTCGCTGGGCTGGGCGAGCAACTCGGCCACATCCTGCGCCCAAGTCTGCGCTGGCGCCGCTTCGTTGCGGCGCGTCAGCAACTGCAATTGCATCATGCGGCGATCCGAAAGATGCTCGGCCGGCGTGGGAACCTCGGCGGCAATTTCCAGCCGCAGCAGCAGATCAGCGCCGGAGACCTTGCCCCCCGTTCGCGGCGGCGCGGTCAACGCCTGCGTCCAAGCATTGCGCACGGCGCCCGTCACACTGCGGCCAAACTCCTGCGCTGGCGGCACCAAGTCTGCATCACGTTTTTCCCATGCGGCAAGCAGATGCGTAAGGGCTTCCCCGTGGGCCTGAGCCGCCAATTTTCGCAAAGCGGCCTCGGCATGCTCCAGAGCCTCGCGCTGGGCCCGAAAGGCTGCGTCGCCCAGACGTGGGCCACGATCTTCAAAGGCGGGTCGATCGCCAAAGCGCCCAGAACC
>JBATPF010000332.1:0-7907 GCA_049291355.1 Giesbergeria sp. | reverse complement strand
AGGACCGCGCCGCGCAATGGGCAGGTCCATCGGGGAAAAACTTTGAATAAAAAATGGCTATAGCGCTTATTTGGTAAGCTTTATAAGCTATTTATTTAATAGCGTTTTCATTCTCGATGGGTCGCCGCCAGACCGGCGCGCGGCCTATCATGCTGCGCACCGGTGGCCATTGGCGGCCGCCCTCAGCAAGGAGAATTTCCATGAGTGACATCACCATTGCCGTGCTCGTCGGCAGCCTACGCAAAGAGTCCTTCAACCGCCGCCTGGCCCAGGCGCTGGCCCACATGGCGCCCGCCGGTTGCAAGTTCACCATGCCCCGAATCGACGATCTCCCGCTCTACAACCAGGACGACGACGCCCAGCAGGCAGAGCCGGTGCGGCGCCTGAAGTCGGAAATTGCAGCCGCGCAGGGAGTGATCTTCGTGACCCCCGAATACAACCGCTCGGTGCCGGGCGTGCTCAAGAACGCCATAGACCATGCCTCGCGCCCCTACGGCACAAGTGCCTGGGCAGGCAAGCCCGCCGGCGTCATCGGCGTGTCCGTTGGCGCCATTGGTATCGCGCTGGCTCAGCAGCACCTGCGCAACATCCTGGCCTACCTGGACATGCCCACCCTGGGCCAGCCCGAGGCCTTCATCCAGGCCAAAGAAGGTCTGTTTGGCGCCGACGGCGAGATCGGCGAGACCAGCCGAAAATTCGTGCAAACCTGGCTGGACGCCTATATGGCCTGGGTGAAGAAGCACGCCTGAGCGCATCTAAAGACTATATGTTTGATAGCTGCAAATGCTTTATGGGTATGCGCTGGAGGCAGTTTTGTTATATTTTTCAGGCATTGGGGTCGGATCACGATGCAGCGCAGCAAAACTCGCGCTAAGACCCCAATCCCGGAACGGCGTGGCGCAGCGCGCCGATGAGTTCACGGGTGTCGTCTTCGCTTTTCTGGCTGCATGCCTTTGCCAAGCTCGGGTGCCGGGATGTGCGCCCGGCGGCGCAGTAACTTTCTTTCGCGTCGCCGCCGGGTTGCCGGCCAAAAGAAAGTCACCAAAGAAAGGGCGACCCCGCTGTCCGCGTCCCCTGCGCTTCGCTTCGGGGCAACCTGCGGCGCGCTTCAGGCGGGGTCCGCGCAAACTCGCCTAACAGCTCAAACAGCGCGCGGCCCTGATCCGCCTGAAGCTGTGCTCCTCGGCACGGCCAGAGGGGAAGGGGGAGCCGGGAAGCCCTTCGGGCCATCGCTGGGTTCGGCCCCGGCGTCGGGATGGGCGCGGCGCGGGCAGTGGGGTCGGATCACGATTTAGCGCAGTGAAACTGGTGCTCAAACCCCAATCCCGGAACGGTGGGCGCAGCGCGGGTTCTTCGCTAAGTCATGCTTGCGGCAGCGCATCACCTTCCAAATGACGAGCGGCTGCTGCCGGCCGGAAACCCGACGGTGGCTCCTGGCAGAGCCGGTGACACAACGCAGCGTCAGGCTGCGTTTGCATTCATGAATGCCGCAGTGTTCTCGTACTTTTGGTGCACTCGTGGGTCGAGAGCCTCAAAGGGACCGAAGTACTGAGCGAAACCTTGATAGACCTGCTTAGCAGTTACTGGTAGCGGGGCGGCGATGCTATTCCTGAGGATTACCGGCCAATTGACTGCATAGCCAGGCCGTGCACTTCCGTCGAAAGGAATATCGGTGGGGGAAACGATATCTGAGGCGCCAGACTGGAGATGCGCTTCCATCGCACGGCGATAGACTTCCTGAGACGTAACGATGCCGATCCATTGAGCGGATTCGCCAAGGTGGTAAGCCTCGATAAGCGCCGGTCCGGCATACATTGATTCATCAAGATTGAAGAAGAAGGTGCCAACGGCAATGCCGATACGAACAGGGACGCAAAGGTGGAGTGCCCTGCTCAGCAGCTGTGTTGTCATGACCAAAATGGTTCGTAGGTCGTTGAGTGCCGCACCAAGAGTGAACAAGACAATGGTGTCCGAGAACGTGACTGCGTGGACGTGCTGTGGGGTTGCGACTGTCTCCGCCGTATCCAGGAAAGTGAGCGAGGTGGCGTGCGCGTCTTTGCGTGCCTCTACAAGTCGGCCCAGAAGACTCCATGCGAGTTCTGGGTCCTTTGAGACGAGCGCAGACATTCCGAGCACGTCTATGTGGACGACAAAGCGCTGGTGCTCAACGATGGTAGGCATTGCGGACAAACATCTAAGCTGAAGCAGCGATTCTCGTCGCTGGTGTATCGCAGACGATCTTGCGGGAAATCGAGCGGATAGATCGACGCAAAGCACTCAAAATTCATAGCTGCCAGCGATTATTTCACAAGCGCTAGACGCCAATTTGACCAAACTTTTCACCCAAAAAACCAATAACAAACCCCAATCGCCGCCAGCACCCCCGCCAGCTCTGCCAGCAACGCACACGGCACCGCGTGCCGCACCCGCTGAATGCCCACCGCGCCAAAGTACACCGCCAGCACATAGAAGGTGGTTTCCGTGCTGCCCTGCACCGTGGCGGCCACCAGCGCTGGGAAGCTGTCTACGCCTTTGGCCTGCATGGTCTCGATCAGCATGGCGCGGGCGGCGCTGCCTGAGAACGGTTTGACCAGGGCCGTGGGCAGCGCATCGACAAAGCGCGTGTCCCAGCCGGCGCCCTCGACCAGCCAGCGGATGCCGTCGAGCACATAGCCGAGTGCGCCGGACGCGCGCAGCACGCCGATGGCGCAGAGCATGGCGACCAGATAGGGCAGCAGGTTGCGCGCCACGTCGAAACCTTCGCGTGCGCCTTCCACAAACGCCTCGTACACCGGCACACGCCGCCAGGCGCCCAGCAGCACGAACAAGAGCACCAGGCCAAACAGCGTCAGGTTGCCCGCCAGCGACGACAGGCTGGCCAGCGCCGTGGCGCTCAGGGTGGAGAGGAAGGCCACCAGCGCGGCAATGCCCAGGGCCAGCGGCAGCAGGTAGGCCAGAACCGCCGGCCGCCAGAGCGGCAGCCGCTGCACGAAGGCCACGCTCAACAGCCCCACCAGGGTCGAGGCGGAGGTGGCGAGCAGGATGGGGACGAACACCAGCGTCGGGTCGCTCGCGCCTTGTTGCAGGCGGTACATGAAGATGGAGACGGGCAGCAGCGTGAGCGACGAGGCGTTCAGCACCAGGAACAGGATTTGCGCGTTGGTCGCAGTCTCGAGGTCGGGGTTCAGGCTTTGCAGCGAATGCATGGCCTTGAGGCCAATGGGCGTGGCGGCGTTGTCCAGGCCGAGCGCGTTGGCCGCGAAATTGAGCGTCATCAGGCCCAGCGCCGGGTGGCCGCGCGGCACGCCGGGCATGAGCTGCGCAAACAGCGGCGCCAGCCAGCGCGCCAGGGTTTCGACTAGGCCGGCGCGTTCGGCAATGCGCAAAAAACCCAGCCACAGCGTGAGCGTGCCAAACAGCAGCAGCATCACCTCGACCGAGAGCTTGGCCATGGCAAACAAGGCTTCGACCATGGCAGCAAACACCTGGGCGTTGCCGCCGGCGAGCCACTGGACCAGCGCGGCGAGGGCGGAGGTGACGAAAAAACCCAGCCAGAGGGTGTTGAGCATGTTCGGAGCCTGTCGCACTTGGAATCACCGGCTACAAAACGGCCGCGGCGGCCCATTTTCCACCGGTTTCTTGCCACATAGGCCCACTATGGGGCTGCAAACCCGGCGCAAACTGTCCTCGCTGGGGCCGCTTTTCGCTTTCGGTGCTCCAAGTCCGACAGGCTCCCACGGCCGGCGCAGGGAGAGGAAAGAAGCCGCCATTGTGCGTGCGGCGGCGGTGGTAACCTTGTTGCCTTTCGCCCGGACCCACCCTCAGCCGTTGAGGGCAATCCCGGCCCAGTCAAGGAGCACGCATGGGCGCGCAATGGAAAGCAAAGGGCAAGGCGCAGGCCGCTGATGCCCGCGGAAAGCTGTTTGGCAAGCTGGCCAAGGAAATCATGGTGGCCGCACGCGGCGGCGCCGACCCGGCGGGCAACTCCAAGCTGCGCCTGGTGCTGGAGCAGGCCCGCAAGGTGTCCATGCCCAAAGACACGCTGGAGCGGGCCATCAAGAAGGGTGCCGGCATCGGTGGCGACGCGGCCAGCTTCGAGCATGTGGTGTACGAGGGCTTTGCACCCCACCAGGTGGCCGTGATGGTCGAATGCCTGACCGACAACGTCAAACGCACCGCGCCCGAAATGCGCGTGCTGTTTCGCAAGGGGCAGCTGGGCACGTCTGGCTCGGTAGCCTGGGATTTTGACCACGTCGGCATGATTGAGGCCGAACCCGCCGCTGCCGACGCTGACCCCGAGATGGCCGCTATTGAAGCCGGCGCGCAAGACTTGGAGCCCGGCGAGGAAGAGGGCCAAACCCTGTTCTGGACCGAACCCACCGACCTCGACACCGTGAGCCGCGCGCTGCCCGAGCATGGCTTTACGGTGCTCTCCGTCAAGCTGGGCTACCGCCCCAAGAACCCGGTGGACTCAGCCAGCCTGAGCGCCGAGGCGCTGGAGGAAGTCGAAGCCTTTCTCGCCGCCATCGACGCCAACGACGACGTGCAGAACGTGTACGCCGCGCTGGGTTGAGCGGCTACACGGAATGAGCGAAGACCACTACAGCGCCCTGGGCCTGCCGGCCACGGCCACTCTGGCCGACATCAAGAAAGCGTTTCGCCAGAAGGCGTCCTTCTACCACCCTGACCGCAACGCGGCGAGCGACGCCGCTGCGCGCTTTGGTGCAGTGCAACAGGCCTACGATGTGCTGTCCGACGCCGAGCGGCGCCAGCAGTACGACGACAACCGCCGCCGCAACCTGCTCGACGATCCTTTGGCAACTGCCAGCGAGATCTGGCAGGCCTACGTGAAACGAATGGAGTTGCCATGAAGCTCTCGCGCTACTTTTCCGACCTGCGCTCGGCCTACGAAGCCGAGCTGGACGACCTGACCTCGGATTCCGAGGGCAAGGATGTGCTCAAGAAACGCCTGGCCGCCAAGCGCAGCGAAATCGGCTTTCTGGTGCAAATGCTGAGCTACAGCCCCGAGATGGTGGCCGTGGTCTTCCACCGCGGCTTTCGCTTTGCCAAGCCGGCCGCCATGCAGCGCCTGCTGACACTGCAGCCCGAGGCGCTGCCCGCATGGCCGGAACTGGCAGGCTCTGTGGCACTCGAACCCTGGGCCGAACCCGTGGCGCGCAAGGTGCTGGCCGAACCCGGCGGTCCGGCCTTCATGACGGTGGCCGCCTGTCTGGAATTTCTGCACGCGCACGGTTTTGCCTCGGCCGATGCAGCACCGAAGGACGCCGATGAGGGCGATGACAGCGCCCGGGATCGCGACGATGACGACGATGGCCTGAGCACCGACGATGCGCACGGCCCGCGGGACGAGCGTTCGCTCGATGAGGCCGGCGCCGACTGGCTGGCCGAGCAAGGCTTCGAGCGCAAGGACTGACCACACCCATGAACCATCTTGCACTGATAGAAAAAACCACCAGCCTGATCGCCGCGGGCGATATCGTCGGCGCGGAAGGCGCGCTGGCCGAGCTGGCCGACGAAGAAGGCGACCGCGCCTTGATGGTCGTGCTCGACCAGCTCGCTCCCAAGGATGTGCTGGCCGTGATGCGCGAGTACGACAGCTCCAAGGCCTCGGTGGTGAACCTGCTGGTCACACCCGAGCAGTTCGCCCGTGCCATGGTGCTGGAGAAACAGTACAAAGACCTCACGCACCAGCATCTGCGCAACATGGTCAATGCCGTGGTGTTCCGCGACGGCGCCGACCCACTGGAATTTTTGAACGCCATTGGCGACTTGGACGGCGGCGCCGAGGCACTCGCCAACTACTTCACCGAGAAGTGGAGCCGCGTCGAATCCTTTGCCCGCACCGGCAGCTTTGACGCCACCGAAGACTACGGCCTGATGCTGAGCGACGACGAGCTGCTGGCCTCGGGCTATGTGCGGCCCCGCGTCGAGCTTGACGAAATCGCCGACCAGGACTGGATGCAAATGGCCTGGCTGCTGCGCTACGAATGCCGCGACCTGTTCATTGAAATGCTCTTGGTGCTGCGCGCCAAGGCCCGCGCCCATGACCTGGGTGAGGGCGACGAGGCAGAGGATGTTGAGGACGACGGCAAGTTCGAAACCAGCGCAACCGACCGCGGCAAGGCCACACCGGCGGCGCGTGCCTCCGACGAAGAATCGGCCATCTGATGCCCGGCAGCAGCAAGGCAGGCGCGCAGGCACTGGCGCTGCACGATGCGCGGCCGCTTTTTGAAAAGGCGCTGGTCTATGGCGTGCAGCACGGCATTGTGGGCGCTGAGCGCCTGGCGGCCATGCACACCGAGGCGCCTAAGGGCATGGTGCAGATCGCGCGCTATTTCGGCAGCGAATTCCTGCGCCCCGAGCTGGAGCGCGCACGCGAGCGCATGGTCAACTTCATCAGCCTGCACCTGCAGGATGCCACTGGCGGCGACCTGGCCCAGGCCGCGCGCCTGCTGGCCGACCATTCGCTGCTGTCGCGCTCCAAGGCCGGCACGGATTTGCTGCGCCAGTTGATCGCCTTGCCCGAAAGCAGCCACTTTGGCATGCAGGGCCAGGACGAAGCGCAGGTCTCGCTGCTGGGGCTGTGGTCGCTGCGCAGCTACGCGCAGTACCGCGAAGAACTGGCACGGCGCAGCCGCATTGGCGAGGCCGTGCAGACGGCGCTGTGGCTGGCCGAGCGCTATGCGCTGGACGACGATGTTCTGGAAGAGGGCGACGCCGAAGGCGTGATTCGCACGGCGCTGGTGCTGCAGGCGCTGGGCTACCGCGGCGCCGAATGGCCCAGCGTCGCCGCGTTCCGAAAATTGCTGACCACCCGCCGTGCCGCCGGCAAGGCGCTTGGCACTGCAGCGGCCCTGCCGTCGCCCAAAGGGCTGCCACCGGCCTTGCATGCGGTGGTGGACGCACAAAAACCTGTGGTGCTGGCCGATCTGGGCAAGCTGCTCGACCCGGCCCGCCCCTTGGGCACGCTGCTGCGCCCCATGAGCGCGCTGCGCAACCGCTACTTTTTGCTCGAAGACCCGCTGGGCGAGGTGGACGAGTACCTGCGCGCCGCCGAACCGCTGGGCGAGGACGAGGCGCCACCGGCGGCTGCCAGCAAAACCTGGCAACGCGCCACGCAGGGCGAGAACGATGAGGCCGCGCTGCTCACGCTGTTCCTGTGTTTGGCCGTCGGCGTGCCGAAGAAAACCCTGCTGCCCGAAAAAGCCGCCAAGGCCTTGGTGCGAAAGCTCCGCACCAAGGGCTGGGAGCCCGAGCTGGCCGAAGCCTTCATTGCCGAACACGCACCCGAAGTGCACCGCAGCGACTACCTGGCCTTGTGGCGCAGCTTTGTCGGCGAGTCACGCGGCACCCTGCAGGACGACCACGACTATGGGCTGGGCGATGCGCTGGCGCTGCTGCGGCGCGAGTGCCACGTGGGGGGATGACCCGACTGCTCTGCTAACTCAGAGGCGGCTCAAAACCCAGTCGCACCAAGAATGCGCAGCATGGTCCTCGGGGGGGCTTGTGGCGTAGGCGGCCGGCCAACGCCGCTGGCAGGCATTGACAATGGTTTGCAGCTGCCAAAGCGCTTCCTTTCCCACAAAGGCGACTTCCGCCATGCCTGCGGCATCGCCGTCGAGTTGGGAGATCAATGCGATTTGTTGCGTGGGGTGGGTACCCGACTCCAGCAGCACTTTGTGCAAGGCGCCAAGCCGCATTTCAATAAAGGCCAAGGGCTGAGCCAGCGCCTGTTTTGCGTTGGTCAGTTGCTCGGGGTGCGCCAAGGACGCTTTCAGGCGGTCCCATTCCGAAAACGCGTCCGCCAGGGTTTCGAGTTGGCGGGCCGCATTCGCACCAATGGGCATGAGGGCCGAGTCGCGTGCGCGTTCTTCATCGAGCAAGGG
>JBATPF010000331.1:0-1843 GCA_049291355.1 Giesbergeria sp. | reverse complement strand
GTGATCATCCCGGCCTGCTCCAGAAAGGCGCCAAACAGGATGAACAAAAAGATGTACGACGACGACACATAGGTCGGCGTGCCGTAGATGCCCTCGGTGCCAAATCCGAGCTGGCCGACGATCTGGTCGAGCCCGTAGCCCCGGTGCGCCAGCCCGCCCGGCAGGTATTGGCCAAACAGCCCATAGAGCAGGAAGGTGGCGCACACCAGCGGCAGCGCAATGCCCATGATGCGGCGCGCAGCCTCGAAGACGAGGGCAATCACCAGCACGCCGACGGCCATGTCGGCGCTGGTCAGCTCGCCGGCGCGCTGCACCAGCTCAGCCTCGAACACCCAGTGGTACAGGCCGGTGGCAAAGGCCACGGCGCCGATGCACCAGCCCAGCCACTGCTGGCGCGCAGGCGGGTAGAGCACATAGGTCACCAGCAGCAAAAAACCCACGTGCACCGCGCGCACCACGGTGCTCGACAGTGGGCTGAACGCGGCGGTGACGATTTGGAAAACAGAAAAAACCACGGCCACCCAGAACAAGGCGCCCACGAAGGCGGGGGAGCCTTCGTCGGGTGTCTGCAGTTGGGCGTTGTGGGCGGCTTGCGCCGCCAGGGCGTCCGTGGGAGCGCTCATTTCAGCACGCCTGCTTCGCGGTAGTACTTCTCGGCGCCGGGGTGGAAGGGCACGGTGGTGCCTTGCATCGCCGTGTCGCGCTGGATGGCCTTGGCGGCGTTGTGTGCGGCCACCATGGTGGGCAGGTTCTCAAACAGACTTTTGGTGAGGATGTACGCGTCGTCGTCGGAGACGCCCGTGTGGCTGACCAAGAAGTTACGGATCGCTACCGTGACCACGTCGGCGGTCTGGCCGTCATAGGTGTTGGCCGGTATCACGGCGGGCTGGTAGGCGGCATCGCCGACCTTGGCCACCACATCGGCGGGCACCGGCACGACCACGATCTTGACGCTCGTGGCCAGATCGCGAATGGACGATACGCCCAAGCCTGCCGATTGCAGCGTGACATCCAGCTGGCGATTTTTCATGAGCTCGACGGACTCACCAAAAGGCAGGTATTCCACCTTGGCGAAGTCGCTGTAGGCCAGGCCGGCCGCCTTGAGAATGGCGCGCGCGTTCAGTTCCGTGCCCGACTTGGGGGCGCCCACCGAGATGCGCTTGCCCTTCAGGTCGGCCATGGTCTTGATGCCCGAGTCGCCGCTGGCCACGATCTGGATGTAGTTGGAATAGATGCCGGCGATCGCGCGCAGCTTGGTCAGCGGGGCGGCAAAGCCGGCGTCCTTGTCGCCCCTCCAGGCGTCAGACAGCGAATCGGCCAGCGTGAAGGCGATTTCACCGCGCCCTGCCTGCAGCAGGTTCAAGTTTTCTGCCGAGGCCTTGGTGGCTTGCACCGTGACCTTGGCGTTGGGCATGGCCTTGCCGTAGATCTGCGACAGCGCGACGCCCATGGGGTAGTACACGCCGCTCTGGCCGCCGGTCAGCACGTTGATGAACTTTTGCTGCGCCAGCGCCAGGCGCGAGAACGGCAGCGTGGCGCTAGCCAGGGCGCCGAGCACCAGGGTGCGGCGTGGCAGGGGCAGGGCAGAAATGAAGTGCTTCATCGGTGTCTCCGGATTCGTCGTTCGGGAAGGCAGCGCCGCATCGGCGCCACCACGAACGAGCGACTGTAGCGTCAGCTTGGCAAGCCTGCATTGGTGCGCACCCTAGCGCGCCGCCATTGCCGGGGTGGCGGTGCGGTGGAGGGCCGGCCATACTGGCGTCATGTTCCTTGCCGCCAATGCTTTGCCATGACCCCCCCGTTTCAGACTTTGGATTCCGACCTGTTTGCCCGCGCCCAGACC
>JBATPF010000330.1:0-1742 GCA_049291355.1 Giesbergeria sp. | reverse complement strand
CTTCAAGGGTGTCCAAAGGAGATTTCATGGGCGGCAAGCATAGCGCTGAGCGAATAGCTGCACGAAAGGCACGACTACACTTCCCGGTCCATCGTTTCAGCGCAGCCAGCCATGACCGAACCGCTTGCCCCGCCTGTCCAGCCCGCAGGCACGCCTTACGGCACCCTGCCTCCCGCCTCGCCCCTGCCCCAGCGCCGCCCGGTCAGCCTGCCGCGACTGCAGCAGATGCGTGAGGCCGGCGAAAAAATCACCATGCTGACCGCCTACGACGCGACCTTTGCTGCCGTGGCCGACGCAGCGGGCGTCGAATGCCTGCTGGTGGGCGACTCGCTCGGCATGGTCTGCCAAGGCCTGCCCAGCACCGTGGGCGTGACGCTGGAGACCATGGTCTATCACACGGAGAGCGTCGCTCGCGGCCTGCACCGCGTGCAGGGCACGGCCTGGCTGATTGCCGACCTGCCCTTCGGCAGCTACGCCGAGAGCCGCGAACAAGCCTTGCACAGTGCCTGCGCCCTGATGCGCGCCGGCGCGCACATGGTCAAGCTGGAGGGCGGCGGCTGGACAGCCCCCACCGTGCAATTCCTGGTGGAACGCGGCGTGCCCGTCTGCGCCCACCTGGGCCTCACACCCCAGACCGTGCACGCCTTGGGCGGCTACCGCGTACAGGGCAAGACCGACCAGGCCGCCCAGGCCCTGCGCCGCCACGCGCGCGAGCTACAGGATGCCGGTGCCGCCATGCTGGTGCTGGAGATGGTGCCGGCGCAGCTCGCTGCCGAACTGACGAGTGAACTGACCCAATGCGCCACCATCGGCATCGGCGCCGGCAAGGGCACGGCCGGCCAGGTGCTGGTACTGCACGACATGCTGGGCATGAACCTGGGGAAGATGGCGCGCTTTGTGCACAACTTCATGCAGGACGCCGGCAGCGTGCGCGGTGCCATGGAGGCGTACGTGGCCGCAGTCAAAGCCCAGACCTTTCCCGACGACGCACTGCACGCTTGGTGACGCGCCCAGTGACACCGCAATAGCGCAACAACGCCCCTTTGCCGATCTTTTTGCCCCATGCACATCGTCCACAGCATTTCCGACCTGCGCGCCGTTCTCAGCCCCCTCGGACGCCCCGCCTTTGTGCCCACCATGGGCAACCTGCACGACGGCCACATCGCCCTGATGCGCCATGCCGTGCAACTGGGCGACGTGCCCGTAGCAAGCATCTTCGTCAATCGCCTGCAGTTTTTGCCGCACGAAGATTTCGATAGCTACCCGCGCACCTGGGACGCCGACTGCGAGCGCCTGGCCGCTGCCGGCTGCCAGGTGCTGTTTGCCCCGCGCGAGCGCGATTTGTACCCCGAGCCACAAACCTTCAAGGTACACCCCGATCCGCAGCTCGCCGATCTGCTGGAAGGTGAGTTTCGCCCTGGCTTCTTCACCGGCGTGTGCACGGTGGTGATGAAGCTGTTTTCCGCTGTGTTTGCTGGCAAGGCGGGCGGCATCGCCGTGTTTGGCCAGAAGGACTACCAGCAACTGATGGTGGTGCGGCGCATGGTGCAGCAATTCGCCCTGCCCATGGACATCGTCGCGAACCCCACCGAGCGCGCGCCGGACGGCCTGGCACTGAGTTCCCGCAACGGCTACCTGAGCGCACCGGAGCGCACGGAAGCGGTGGAGCTGTCGAGAGCGCTGCGCGGCCTGGGCGGAGCCGCAAAGGCGGCTGGCGATGCCCTGCCCGCAGAGCGCGAGGC
>JBATPF010000329.1:0-22344 GCA_049291355.1 Giesbergeria sp. | reverse complement strand
GCCAGGGACTGCACCTCGCTGCTGGCCGAGATGGCGCGCAGGCCGTCGCGCAGCCACTGCACGACGGCGCCGCCGACGAAGACGCTGCCTTCCATGGCGAATTGGGGTGCCGTGGTGGTCTGCGCGGCGCCGGGCCGCCCCAAGCCGCGCATGGCCCCCTCGGGGGGCTGCGCAGTATGCGAAGCGACAAGCGTGGGGGCAATTTGAGCTGCGCTCGTAGTGAGCAGGCCGTTTTCGGAGCGCCGGAACGCGCTGCCGGTGTGCATGAGCAGGAAGCAGCCTGTGCCGTAGGTGTTTTTTGCCATGCCGGGCACAAAGCAAGCTTGGCCGAACAAGGCGCTTTGCTGGTCGCCCGCCACGCCGCCAATGGCCACGCGGTGGCCCAGCAGGCTGGCGGCCGCTTCGCCGAAGTGGCTGCTGGATGGCTGAACCTGGGGCAGGAGCGAAGCGGGAATGCGCAGCAGCGCAAGCAGTTCTTCGTCCCAGGCGTTGGTGTGCACGTTGAACAGCATGGTGCGCGAGGCGTTGGTAACGTCCGTGACGTGCACCGCGCCTTCGGTGAGCTGCCAGATCAGCCAACTGTCCACCGTGCCAAAGGCCAGTTCGCCGCGTTCGGCCTGCGCGCGCGCGCCGGGCACGTTGTCGAGCAGCCATTGCAGCTTGGTGCCCGAAAAATAGGCGTCGATCAACAGACCCGTCTTCTCGGCAATGGTGTCGGCATGGCCGCGCTCGCGCAGGTCGGCGCAGGCGGGTTCGGCGCGCCGGTCCTGCCAGACGATGGCGTTGTGCACCGGTGCGCCGGTCTTGCGGTTCCACAGTACGGTGGTCTCGCGCTGGTTGGTGATGCCCAGGGCGCGCAGCTGCGAAGCGTCGATGCCTGCGCTGTGCAGCGCTTCGCGAGCGGTGCCCAACTGGCTGTTCCAGATCTCACGCGGATCGTGCTCCACCCAGCCGGGACGGGGGTAAATCTGCGTCAGTTCGCGCTGCGCTTGCGCCACGATGTGGCCGTGCTCATCAAAAACGATGCTGCGCGAACTGGAGGTGCCTTGGTCGAGGGCGAGCAGGTAGGTCATGGCAGGGTCGAAATGGTTTGCGGAACACGGACGTCAGGCGGGGGCGATGTCGCAGACCACGCCGGCGTCTCGCAGGAGTGCAGGAAAGGGCTCGGGTGGCGGCGAATCGGTGATTAAGCGGTCGATCTGTGCCAGCGTAGCGAGCTGCACCATCGCCGGCCGGTTGAACTTGCTGTGATCGGCCGCCAGCCAAACCTGGCGCGACTGCGCGATCACGGTTTGTGCCACCTTCACTTCGCGGTAGTCGAAGTCGCGCAGCGAACCATCGGCCTCAATGCCCGAGATGCCTATTACGGCGATGTCTACCTTGAACTGGCGCATGAAATCCACCGCTGTTTCGCCGACGATGCCGCGGTCGCGCGGGCGCACCACGCCGCCGGCCACGATGACCTCGCATTCCGGGTTGCTGCTCAGGATGGCGGCCACGTTGAGGTTGTTGGTGATGACGCGCAGACCTTTGTGGTGCAGCAGCGCGCGCGCAACCGCCTCGGTGGTGGTGCCGATGTTGAGGATCAGCGAGCAGTTGTCTGGAATTTGGCGCGCCACGTGGCGCGCAATGCGGGACTTCTCGGCCGCGTTCAGCGTCTCGCGCTGCGTGTGCGCGATGTTTTCCACCGTGGATCCGGGGACACGCACCCCACCATGAAAACGCGTGAGCAGGCCTTCGTCGGCCAGACGCTGTACGTCGCGCCGCACGGTTTGCAGGGTGACGCCCAGGGTCTCGGCGAGCTGCTCCACCGTAGTGGATTGGCGCGCGTGCACTTCTTTGAGCAAGAGGAGTTGTCGCGGGTTGGTATTCACACGACCACTTTAAATCGAACAAAAAGGAATCGTTTAGGGGTAAACACGGGTTCAATACGAATCAAAAGGAACAAAAATGAACGAATGCGAAAAATATTGATGACACTTCGAAAGCGGACTGCCGCCGTCTCGGGTGTGCTGGGGCAGGCATGGAACTGACTCTGCAGGCGGTCAGCAAGAAGGTTGGGGCCCAGACTTGGCTCTACCCCATGGATCTGGCCCTGCACAGCGGTGCGGTCACGGTGCTGTTGGGCGCAACGCAGGCCGGCAAGACCAGCCTCATGCGCATCATGGCCGGCCTGGATGAGCCCACCACCGGGCGTGTGCACGTTGATGGCCGGGATGTGACCGGTGTGCCGGTGCGCGAGCGCAACGTCGCGATGGTGTACCAGCAGTTCATCAACTACCCCTCGATGAGCGTCGCGAAGAACATTGCGTCGCCTTTGAAGTTGCGTGGCGACAAAGACATCGACCAACGTGTGCGCGAACTGGCAGAACGCTTGCACATTGAGATGTTTCTTGATCGCCTGCCGGCCGAGCTCTCGGGCGGCCAGCAGCAGCGCGTGGCCCTGGCGCGTGCCTTGGCCAAGGGTGCGCCGTTGATGCTGCTGGACGAGCCGCTCGTGAACCTGGACTACAAACTGCGCGAAGAGCTGCGCGACGAACTGACGCAGCTCTTCGCTGCGGGCGATTCGACGGTGGTATACGCCACCACCGAGCCCACCGAAGCCTTGCTGTTGGGTGGCTACACGGCGGTGCTCGATGAAGGGCGACTGCTGCAGTACGGCCCAACGTCCGAGGTTTTTCATTCGCCGGCCAACTTGCGCGTCGCGCGTGCGTTCAGCGATCCACCCATGAACCAGATTGCAGCGCAGCGCAGCGCGTCAGGCCTGGTGCTCCAAGGAGGAACGGAATTGGTGTTGGATGCGCCGCAGAACCTGGGTTCCGGCCAGCGCTTTGTGGTGGGAATTCGCGCCAGTTCACTGCGTCTGCAGCCCCAGCCCGGGGACATTGCAGTGCGCGGCACCGTGGAGCTGGCCGAAATTTCTGGCTCAGACACCTATGTGCACGCGGCATCGCCCATGGGCAACCTGGTGGCCCAGGTGACGGGGGTGCACTACTTTGATCTGGGCGCGCCCGTCGCCTTGCATGTGCATCCCGGGCAGGTGTACGTGTTTGGTGAGAACGAAGCCTTGCTGCTGGCGCCGCGCCGCGTTGGAGGAGTGTGAGATGGCACGCATCACCCTTGATCTGGCCCACGCGTACAAGGCCAATCCGCAAGACGACAGCGACTACGCGCTTTTGCCACTGAAGATGGAATTTGCCGATGGCGGCGCCTATGCGCTGTTGGGTCCATCAGGCTGTGGCAAAACCACCATGCTCAATATCGTCTCGGGCCTCCTCGTGCCGTCGCGCGGCAGCGTGCATTTTGACGGCCGCGACATGACCCGTGCCAGCCCGCAGGAGCGCAACATCGCGCAGGTGTTTCAGTTTCCGGTCATCTACGACACCATGACCGTGGCGGAAAACCTGGCTTTTCCGCTGCGCAATCGCAAGATGCCGGAATCGCAGATTCGCGAACGTGTGGGCACCATCGCCGAAATGCTGGAGCTGAGCGGCCAACTCGATCAGCGCGCCGCCGGTCTGGCGGCCGACGCCAAGCAGAAGATTTCGCTCGGGCGCGGTCTGGTTCGTCCCGATGTGGCTGCGGTGCTGTTCGATGAACCGCTGACCGTGATCGATCCGCACCTCAAATGGAAGTTGCGCCGCAAGCTCAAGCAGATTCACCACGAACTCAAGCTCACGCTGATCTACGTGACGCACGATCAGGTGGAGGCGCTTACCTTTGCCGACGAAGTGGTGGTGATGACGCGAGGACGCGCCGTGCAGGTGGGCGCGGCGGACGCCTTGTTCGAGCGGCCCCAGCACGTTTTCGTGGGGCATTTCATTGGCTCGCCAGGGATGAATTTTCTCTCGGCGCAGCACCGGGGCGGGCGCCTGCAATTGGCGGGCCATGCGCTCGCCGCATCGCAGCAACTGAACCTGCCCGATGGCCCGCTCCAGGTGGGCGTGCGCCCGGAATACCTCGCCCTGACGGCTCCGGATGCACCCGGAGCGCTGCCGTGCAGCGTGGTGCGCGTGCAGGATATTGGCACCTATTTCCTGCTGACGGCCGAAGTGGATGGGCAGGTCTTGCGTGCCCGTCTGGCTCCGGAAACCACGGTGCCTTCGGTGGGCGAGACCGTCTGGTTGCGGGTTCTCGGCGAACACACCTGCTTTTATCAAAACGAGGAGTTGCTGGCATGAGCGCCGTGCCGATCCGCCCCAAACAAGCGCGCGCCGCAGTGCGCAGCACGGAGGTTATCCAGTGAGCACCACCACAAAGCCGGTGAACCAGAAAGCCTGGTTCTTGATCTTGCCGGTGCTGATCTGCGTGGCTTTTTCTGCCGTCATACCGCTGATGACGGTAGTGAACTATTCGGTGCAGGACATCATCTCGCCTGAGCGCCGCGTCTTCGTGGGAACGGAATGGTTTGCCACGGTCATGCGCGACACCGAACTTCACGAGGCGTTGGTTCGTCAGCTGACTTTCTCTCTGGCGGTCTTGCTGGTGGAAATTCCGCTGGGCATTGCGTTGGCGCTGTCTATGCCCGCCAAAGGATGGAAGTCTTCAGCGGTGCTGGTCACGGTCTCGCTCTCGCTGCTGATTCCCTGGAACGTTGTGGGCACCATCTGGCAGATCTACGGCCGCACCGACATCGGCTTGCTGGGTGCGGGACTCGACGCGCTGGGGTTTGACTACAGCTACACCGGCAACGCTACCCAGGCCTGGCTCACGGTGCTGGCCATGGATGTCTGGCACTGGACGCCTCTGGTTGCGCTGCTGTGCTTCGCCGGGCTGCGTTCGATTCCAGATGCCTACTACCAAGCGGCGCGCATCGACGGCGCCAGCAAGTTCGCGGTGTTCCGCTATATCCAGCTGCCCAAGATGCGCGGCGTGCTGATGATCGCGGTGCTGCTGCGTTTCATGGACAGCTTCATGATTTACACCGAGCCCTTCGTGCTCACTGGAGGCGGGCCGGGCAACGCCACGACCTTCCTCTCGCAGTACTTGACCCAGAAGGCGGTGGGACAGTTCGATCTGGGGCCTGCGGCAGCCTTTTCGCTGATCTATTTTTTCATCATCCTGTTGCTGTGCTTCATCCTCTACAACTGGATGCAGCGCGTGGGATCTGCGAGCGACGAAGGAGCCGGCCATGAATGACAAGCGCTTTCACAAACGCAGCATCTTCCTGGCGCTGTATCTGGTCTTTGCACTGCTCCCCATCTACTGGATGGTGAACATGAGCTTCAAGACGAACGAGGAAATTCTGTCGAGCTTTTCGTTTTTCCCGCAACATTTCACCTGGGCCAACTACCACACCATCTTCACGGATCCGTCCTGGTATTCGGGCTACATCAACAGCCTGATTTACGTGGGCATCAACATGGTGATTTCGCTCACCGTAGCACTGCCTGCCGCCTATGCTTTTTCGCGCTATCAGTTCCTTGGTGACAAGCATGTGTTCTTCTGGCTGCTGACCAACAGGATGACGCCGCCAGCCGTCTTTCTGCTGCCGTTTTTTCAGCTCTACACCACGGTGGGCTTGATGGATACGCACATCGCGGTGGCGCTGGCGCACCTGTTGTTCAACGTGCCGCTGGCGGTGTGGATTCTCGAAGGCTTCATGAGTGGGATCCCGCGCGAAATCGACGAGACAGCCTATATCGATGGCTACAGTTTTCCGCGCTTCTTCCTAACCATCTTTTTGCCACTGATCAAGGCCGGGGTCGGCGTGGCCGCGTTCTTCTGCTTCATGTTCAGCTGGGTGGAGCTGCTTTTGGCTCGCACGCTGACCAGTGTCAACGCCAAGCCCATCGTGGCCACGATGACCCGCACGGTCTCGGCCTCGGGCATGGACTGGGCGACGCTTGCTGCGGCGGGCGTGCTGACCATCGTCCCCGGAGCCATCGTGATTTGGTTTGTCCGGCATTACATCGCCAAGGGTTTTGCGATGGGCCGCGTCTGAAGTTTTTCCGAGGCAGGCGTTTGGCTCTGTCGCCACTGATTTAGAGGAGATTGCCATGTTCGAGTGGATGGCCTGGACCACGCCGGTGGCCGTATTTTTTGTCTGCATCGCATTGATGCTGGCGGGCATGACGGTATGGGAGATCAAGTCGCCGACGGTTCTGCGCAAAGGTTTTCTGCCTATTGCCACGACACGGGGCGACCGTCTTTTCATCGGTTTATTGGCTGCGGCCTATTTCAACCTCATCTGGGTGGGTCTTGGCGAGAAGATGCTGCAGTGGCTTTCATTGCAGGCGGAGCCGTCGGTCTGGTTCAGTCTGGTGCTGTCGATGGGCTTGCTGGCGCTGATCCTGCGCAAGGGGTGATGTTCGTGGATTCCGGTCGGATTCCCCGCGACCGAAATCCGTTCCTAGGGGGGAAATAATGAGGAGACAAGCAATGAAGGTGCAATTCAAGGCGGTGGCGTTTGCCGCTGCGGCGCTGGCCCTGGGCCACGCGGCCTGGGCTGGAGAGGCGGAAGCCAAGAAATGGATTGACAGTGAATTTCAACCCTCTACGCTGAGCAAGGATCAGCAGGCTGCGGAGATGAAGTGGTTCATCGAGGCGGCCAAGAAGCTGGAGGCCAAGGGAGTCAAGGAAATTTCGGTGGTGTCGGAAACTCTCACCACGCACGAGTACGAGTCCAAGACGCTGGCCAAAGCCTTCGAGGAGATCACGGGCATCAAGGTCAAGCACGACCTGATCCAGGAAGGCGACGTAGTCGAAAAGCTGCAAACCTCGATGCAGTCGGGCAAGTCAATCTACGACGGCTGGATCAGCGACTCGGACTTGATCGGCACCCACTACCGGTACGGCAAGATCCTGAGCCTGACCGACTACATGACCGGCAAAGGCAAGGAATACACCAACCCTGGACTGGATCTCAAGGATTTCATCGGCACCAGTTTCACTACGGCGCCCGACGGCAAGATGTACCAGTTGCCTGACCAGCAGTTCGCCAATCTGTACTGGTTCCGTGCCGACCTCTTTGCGCGCAAAGACCTGCAGGACAAGTTCAAGGCCAAATATGGCTATGACCTGGGCGTGCCGCAAAACTGGAGCGCTTACGAAGATATTGCCGAGTTCTTCACCGACGACGTCAAGCAGATTGACGGCAAGCCCATTTATGGACATATGGACTACGGCAAGAAGGATCCGTCGCTCGGGTGGCGCTTTACCGACGCCTGGCTGTCGATGGCCGGCGAGGCCGATATTGGCAACCCCAACGGATTGCCGATTGACGAATGGGGCATCCGTGTCGCCGACGACAAATGCACGCCAGTGGGTGCTTCGGTATCCCGTGGCGGCGGTACCAACTCGCCGGCAGCGGTTTATGCACTGACCAAGTACGTCGACTGGATGAAGAAGTACGCGCCAAAGGAAGCGACCGGCATGACCTTCGGTGAGTCTGGCCCCGTGCCAGCGCAAGGGCAGATTGCTCAGCAAATCTTCTGGTACACCGCCTTCACTGCCGACATGATCAAGCCGGGTCTGCCCGTGGTCAATGCCGACGGCACACCCAAGTGGCGCATGGCTCCAGGCCCCAACGGCCCGTACTGGAAGCAAGGCATGCAAAACGGCTACCAGGACGTGGGTTCCTGGACCTTCTTCAAGGACCACGATGCCAACAAAGTGGCTGCAGCCTGGCTGTACGCGCAGTTTGTGACGTCCAAATCGGTGTCGTTGAAGAAGACCGTCGTGGGCCTCACGCCCATTCGCGAAAGCGACATCCGCTCCAAAGCCATGACCGACATGGCCCCCAAACTGGGTGGGTTGGTCGAGTTTTACCGCAGTCCCGCGCGTGTGGCATGGTCACCTACGGGAACCAACGTGCCGGACTATCCCAAGCTAGCGCAACTGTGGTGGAAGAACGTGGCCCAAGCTGTCACGGGCGAAAAAACGCCACAGGCCGCCATGGACAACCTCGCCGAGGAGATGGACCAGGTGATGGCCCGCCTTCAGCGTGCCGGCATGGAGCATTGCGCGCCCAAGCTCAATCCCAAGAGCGATCCTTCGAAGTGGTTGAGCGACAAGCATGCGCCGTGGAAGAAGCTCGCCAACGAAAAGCCGAAGGGTGAAACCATTGCCTACGACAAGCTGCTTCAGGCATGGAAGGACGGCAAGGTCCGCTAAAGGCCTGGCCCTGAGGTGCGACTCTGATAGACGCACCTCGTCAGGGCGCTGCCATGGCGTGCACCGGAGCCCGGTGTACGCCATGCGCTTCGGCCAGAACAAGCGTTTCACGCCTCACGCCAGCGCATGGCATGAAATCGCGGGACAATGATTAAAGGGTAAACCCTTATTTTTGCAAAAACGCGTGCACTCCATGACCCTGTCCTCTACACCGTCACCCACCCTCCGAGCCGAACTTCTGGAGCGTTTGGCCGGCAGTCCTTCTTATGACCTCGTGATCGTCGGTGGTGGGGCCACGGGGCTCGGTGTGGCGCTGGATGCCGCGACGCGTGGTTTTCAGGTGGCGCTGGTGGAAGCCTTCGACTTTGCGAAAGGCACCTCGTCGCGCGCAACCAAACTGGTGCACGGAGGGGTGCGCTATCTGGCGCAGGGAAATATTGCTTTGGTGCGAGAGGCGCTGCATGAGCGCACGACGCTGCTGCACAATGCGCCGCACCTGGCGCAGCCCTTGCCGTTCGTGATGCCTTCCTACCATTGCTGGGAGACTCCGTTCTATGGCATTGGCTTGAAGATGTACGACGCATTGGCCGGCAAGGCCGGGCTGGGTGCTACCGAATTTCTTGGGCGAGCAAAGACGCTGGAATGCTTGCCCACCGTGCGCCCTCAGGGGCTCAAGGGCAGCGTTAAGTATTGGGATGGTCAATTCGATGATGCGCGCCTGGCCTTGGCGCTCGCCCGCACGGCGGCGCGTGCAGGCGCCATCGTTCTCAACTACGTTGAGGCGACGAGCCTCATTCATGAAAACGGGAAAGTCGCGGGGGTTGTTTGTCGCGACGTGGAGTCCGGCCGGTCCATGGCCTTGCGTTCGCGTTGCGTTGTGAACGCCACGGGGGTTTGGGTAGATGCCTTGCGCGAGCAGGATGCGCAGGCAACAGGCCGGGCCGTATCGGCTCTGGTGGCTCCCAGCCAGGGGGTCCATCTGGTGGTGGATCGCGACTTTCTTGCATCGGACCACGCCTTGATGGTGCCCAAGACGGCTGATGGGCGCGTTCTTTTCGCCGTACCTTGGTTGGGAAAAGTGATCTTGGGCACGACGGACACACCGCGTCACGACTTGGCGCGCGAGCCCACGCCCTTCCCGGACGAGGTTGCCTTCATTTTGAATGAGTCGGCGCGCTATTTGCGTCGCCCACCGCTTGCTGCGGACGTGCGCAGCGTTTGGGTGGGCCTTCGTCCACTGGTCAAGCCACAGGACGAAAATGGAGACAACACCAAGAGCCTGAGCCGGGAGCACACCGTGTTGGCGAGTCGCAGCGGCCTGGTGACCGTTACGGGCGGCAAATGGACCACCTATCGCGCGATGGCCGAAGATGTGTTGCAAAAATGCGTCGCGTCCGGTCTTCTAGGCAAACGCGAAGGAGGGGCGACCAACGATCTTCCGCTGGTGGGGGCGCCGTCCGGGCGCGCGGTTCATCGCATGTGTGACCCTCAGGGATGGCACAGCTACGGCAGCGATGCAGCATTCGTGCGCCAGCTCCCTGGCTCCGCGTCGGAGCTAGACATGGGCTTGACCGAGGCCATGGTGCGCTTTGCAGTGCGCAACGAATATGCGCGTACAGTGGAAGATGTCTTGGCGCGCCGCTGGCGCGCGCTTTTCCTCGACGCGCGGCGATCACAAGGCATGGCTGCACGCGTAGCTGAAATTGTTGGACAGGAGACGGGGCGCGATCCTGGACAGGAGGCGTTCGAGCAGCTCGCTCAGCAGTACTCCACCCTGCCTGCATAAAAATTTGTGACACCCCGCTTGACGGATGCACTAATCTTTGTAAAAATAGCAGGCTTCGCTAAGAAATTAGCGGAATCTCTGCCCAGCGGAAGCACTGCAAATGGTTTGCAGCGTAGACGGCGGGCCCAAGACTGACTGGCTGATTGGCTGCGCCTGGGGTGATCTCAGGGGTGCTTCTCTTCTGGTGCAAGTTGGGACTATAGAAAATGATCCAGACAGAAACTCGGTTAGACGTTGCCGACAATACCGGCGCGAAGTCCGTCCTGTGCATCAAGGTGCTCGGAGGATCCAAGCGCCGTTACGCCAGCGTGGGCGACATCATCAAGGTCAGCGTCAAAGAAGCTGCTCCTCGTGGTCGCGTCAAAAAAGGCGAGATCTACAGCGCTGTTGTCGTGCGTACTGCCAAGGGCATTCGCCGTGGCGACGGCTCGCTTGTGAAATTCGATGGCAATGCTGCGGTGTTGCTCAATGCAAAGCTGGAGCCCATCGGCACCCGCATCTTCGGCCCGGTGACGCGCGAACTGCGCTCCGAGCGCTTCATGAAGATCGTGTCCCTGGCTCCTGAAGTTCTCTAAGGACAGCGCGATGAATAAGATTCGCAAGGGCGACGAAATCGTCGTGCTCACAGGGCGCGACAAAGGCAAGCGGGGCACCGTCACGCTGCGCAAGGATGACTCCCATCTTGTTGTGGATGGCATCAATCTGGTCAAAAAGCATGTCAAACCCAATCCCATGAAGGGAACGACGGGCGGCATCGTTGAGAAAGCCATGCCGATCCACCAATCCAACGTTGCCATTTTCAATGCCGCAACGGGCAAGGGTGATCGCGTTGGCATCAAGGCGCAGGCAGACGGTTCGCGCGTTCGCGTGTTCAAGTCCAGCGGTGCTGAAATCAAGACGGCCTGAGGAACAAGAAATGGCACGACTCCAAGAACATTATCGCGACAAGGTGGCGCCGGAACTGATGAAGCAGTTTGGCTATACGTCGCCCATGCAGGTTCCACGTCTGACCAAGATTACGCTCAACATGGGTGTGAGCGAAGCGGTTGCAGACAAGAAGGTCATGGACAACGCTGTGGCCGACCTGACCAAGATTGCCGGGCAGCGGCCTGTGGTGACCAAGGCCAAAAAGGCGATTGCCGGTTTCAAAATCCGCGAAGGCCAGGCCATTGGGTGCATGGTGACGCTGCGCGGTGTGCACATGTACGAATTTCTCGATCGTTTTGTGACCGTGGCTTTGCCGCGGATGCGCGATTTTCGTGGTATCTCCGGGCGTGCTTTTGATGGTCGTGGAAACTACAACGTCGGCGTCAAAGAGCAGATCATTTTCCCTGAGATCGAGTACGACAAGGTGGATGCCTTGCGTGGTCTGAACATCAGCATTACCACCACGGCCCAGACGGACGACGAGTGCAAGGCACTTCTCGCCGGCTTCCGTTTCCCCTTCAAGAACTGAGGCGGCGTATGGCAAAACAAGCTTTGATCCAGCGCGAACTCAAGCGCGCAAAATTGGTGGCGAAATATGCCACGAAGCACGCCGAGCTGAAGGCAGCCGCTTCAAATGTGAAGCTGAGCGACGAAGAGCGTGAAGCGGCCCGCTTGGGTCTGCAGAAGCTCCCGCGCAATGCCAATCCGACGCGCCAGCGCAACCGTTGCGAAATCACCGGTCGCCCACGCGGAACCTTCCGTCAATTCGGTCTGGCGCGCGCCAAGATTCGCGAACTGGCTTTTGCCGGCGACATCCCCGGTGTCACCAAGGCCAGCTGGTAATCCGGCAGGAGAGATACAACATGAGCATGAGTGATCCCATTGCTGACCTGCTGACCCGCATCCGAAATGCGCAGATGGTCGCCAAGGCCAGCGTCTCCGTACCGTCTTCCAAAGTGAAGGTTGCTATTGCCCAAGTCCTGAAGGACGAGGGTTATATCGATGGTTTTGAAGTCAAGACCGAAGACGGCAAGTCGCACATTGAAATTGCCCTGAAGTACTACGCAGGTCGTCCCGTGATTGAGCGCATTGAGCGTGTCAGTCGCCCGGGCTTGCGCGTGTACAAAGGCCGCGATGCCATCCCCCAGGTCATGAATGGCCTCGGCGTTGCTATTGTTACCACGCCGAAGGGTGTGATGACGGATCGTAAAGCGCGCGCTACCGGTGTCGGTGGCGAAGTGCTTTGCTATGTGGCTTAAGCCGTGACATTGAGGAGAAACTGAATGTCCCGAATTGGAAAAATGCCGGTCACCGTCCCCTCCGGGGTCGATGTGTCGATCGCCAATGGTCTCATCAGCGTCAAAGGAACCGGCGGTTCCTTGTCGCAGGCGCAGCACGCGCTGGTGAATGTTGCGAGCAAGGACGGCAAGCTTAGCTTTGCGCCTGCGAACGATAGCCGCGAAGCCAATGCCATGAGCGGCACGCTGCGCCAGTTGGTCAACAACATGGTTGTGGGTGTGAGCGCCGGTTTTGAGAAGAAACTGAGCCTGGTGGGCGTGGGCTACAAGGCGCAAGCCACCGGCTCCAAGCTGAACCTGTCTGTCGGCTATTCGCATCCGGTCAACAAGGAGATGCCCGCTGGCATCACCGTGGCAACCCCGACGCCCACAGAAGTGGTGATCAAGGGCGCAGACCGCCAACGCGTTGGACAGATCGCTGCCGAGATTCGCGCGATTCGTCCGCCTGAGCCTTACAAGGGCAAGGGAATTCGCTACGTGGGCGAGCGCATCGTGATCAAAGAGACCAAGAAGAAATAAGGAGCTGCAACATGTTGAGCAAAAAAGAGCAGCGCCTTCGTCGGGCCCGTCAGACGCGAATTCGCATCGCCCAGCAAGGCGTTGCACGCCTCACGGTGAACCGTACCAATCTGCATATCTATGCAGCCGTCATCTCGGAAGATGGTGGCAAGGTGATTGCCAGCGCTTCGACGGTCGAGGCCGAAATGCGCAGTGCACTGGGAGGTTCGGGCAAAGGTGGCAATGCTGCCGCGGCCCAGATCATCGGTAAGCGGATTGCTGAGCGTGCCAAGGCAGCCGGCGTCGAAAAAGTGGCATTTGATCGCGCAGGCTTTGCGTACCACGGCCGCGTCAAGGCGCTCGCCGAGGCAGCTCGCGAAGCGGGTCTGCAGTTCTAAGCGGAACGGAAAAAGAAAATGGCTAAATTTCAACCCCGAGTGCAAGACGAAGGCCGCGACGACGGCATGCGCGAGAAGATGATCGCCGTGAACCGCGTCACCAAGGTCGTGAAAGGCGGGCGAATTCTCGGTTTCGCCGCGTTGACCGTAGTGGGCGACGGTGATGGCCGCGTAGGCATGGGCAAAGGCAAATCCAAGGAAGTGCCGGCTGCTGTGCAGAAGGCTATGGAAGAGGCGCGTCGCAACATGGTCAAGGTGTCGCTCAAGAACGGCACGATCCACCATCAGGTCACGGGCCACCACGGTGCAGCTTTCGTCATGATGGCTCCGGCTCCCAAGGGTACTGGCATCATCGCCGGCGGTCCCATGCGCGCCGTTTTCGAGGTGATGGGCATGACCGATATCGTCGCCAAGAGCCACGGTTCCTCCAATCCGTACAACATGGTTCGCGCAACCTTCGATGCGTTGACCAATTCCACCACGCCTTCGGAAGTGGCCTCCAAGCGCGGCAAGTCTGTCGAAGACCTCTTCGTCTGACAGGAGCAGCAAGCATGTCTACCCAACAAACCGTGAAGATCCAGCTGGTTCGCAGCCCGATCGGAACCCAGCAGTCCCACCGCGCCACTGTGCGTGGTCTGGGTCTGCGCAAGCTCAATAGTGTCAGCGAGCTCCAGGACAGTCCTGAAGTGCGCGGCATGATCAACAAGATCAGTTACCTGGTCAAAGTCCTCTGAGAGGTTGGTGATGGAACTCAATAGCATCAAACCGGCAGCCGGAGCCAAGCACGCAAAGCGTCGCGTGGGTCGCGGCATCGGTTCCGGACTCGGAAAGACAGCGGGTCGCGGTCACAAGGGCCAAAAGTCGCGTTCCGGCGGCTATCACAAGGTCGGTTTCGAAGGCGGTCAAATGCCTCTGCAACGTCGCCTGCCCAAGCGTGGCTTTAAGTCCCAGACCTTGAAGTACAACGCAGAAGTCACGCTGTCGGCGCTGACGCTGCTTGGTTCCTCTGAAGTCGACATGCTGGCGCTCAAGCAGGCGGGCTTGGTCGGCCAGATGGCCAAGGTCGTCAAGGTGGTCAAGAGCGGCGAGCTGTCAATTGCTGTCAAGCTGACAGGCATTGGTGCGACTGCAGGTGCGCGCGCTGCGATCGAAGCAGCTGGCGGTAGCGTCGCTTAAGCCTGCAGTGACTAAGGACTTTCGTGGCAACTAACGCAGCAACCATTGCGAAGACCGGCAAGTACGGCGATCTGCGCCGCAGGCTGGTGTTTCTGCTGCTCGCGTTGGTCGTTTACCGCGTGGGCGCGCACATTCCCGTGCCCGGCATTGACCCGACGCAGCTCAAGCAGCTGTTCAACGGGCAGCAAGGCGGCATCCTGAACCTGTTCAACATGTTCTCGGGTGGCGCTTTGTCGCGTTTCACGGTGTTTGCGCTGGGGATCATGCCGTACATCTCGGCGTCGATCATCATGCAGCTCATGTCCTATGCAGTGCCAACTTTCGAGCAGATGAAGAAGGAAGGCGCAGCCGGACAACGAAAAATCACGCAGTACACGCGTTATGGAACGCTGGGGCTTGCCTTGTTCCAGTCGCTTGGAATTGCCGTGGCTCTAGAGAGCTCTGCCGGTCTGGTGATCTCGCCTGGCTTTGGCTTTCGTATGACCGCCGTCGTCAGTCTGACCGCAGGAACCATGTTCCTGATGTGGCTGGGCGAGCAGATTACGGAACGCGGCTTGGGCAACGGCATTTCCATCCTGATTTTCGCTGGCATCGCCGCGGGCCTTCCGAGTTCGGTAGGTGGTCTGCTGGAATTGGTGCGAACGGGCTCCATGAGCATTCTGGCGGCCTTGTTCATTGTGCTGGTGGTTTGTCTGGTCACGTATTTTGTGGTGTTCGTTGAACGCGGGCAGCGCAAAATACTGGTGAACTACGCTAGGCGGCAAGTGGGCAACAAGGTGTATGGAGGTCAGGCCTCGCACTTGCCACTCAAGCTGAATATGTCCGGCGTGATTCCCCCCATCTTTGCATCGTCCATCATTTTGTTGCCCGCAACGGTGGTCAACTGGTTCAGTGCGGGCGATTCGATGCGTTGGCTGAAGGATATTTCCGGGGCATTGACGCCGGGACAGCCCATTTACGTGCTGCTGTATGCGACGGCCATCGTGTTTTTCTGTTTCTTTTACACTGCACTGGTGTTCAACAGCCGAGAGACGGCGGACAACCTCAAGAAGAGCGGCGCCTTTATTCCTGGCATTCGTCCTGGAGACCAGACGGCACGCTACATTGATAAAATCCTGGTTCGCCTGACGCTGGCCGGTGCAATCTACATCACGCTGGTGTGTTTGCTGCCAGAGTTCATGATCCTCAAGTACAACGTTCCGTTCTATTTCGGGGGAACTTCCTTGTTGATCATCGTGGTGGTAACCATGGATTTCATGGCCCAGGTTCAGAACTATCTGATGTCACAGCAGTACGACTCCTTGCTCAAGAAGGCGAACTTCAAGGGCAATGCAGGGGGCTGAAGAATCCGTTCACCGTGCTGTGGGTGGTATGGGATTCATAAGATGAAACTTTCGGGTTTCAAATTCAACGCGGTGCGCTAGGGCGCACCCAAACAAGGTGTTTTTGGCACGTGCCGCGCACCACGACTGGTTTTAGGAGAATGAAATGAGAGTTTCGGCTTCGGTCAAAAAAATCTGCCGCAACTGCAAGATCATCCGCCGCAAAGGTGTGGTGCGCGTGATCTGCACGGACCTGCGTCATAAGCAGCGTCAGGGTTGAACAGGAAAGCATTAGAGGACGCACATGGCACGTATCGCTGGCATTAATATTCCGCCGCATCAACATGCAGAGATTGGCTTGACTGCCATCTATGGCATTGGTCGCACCCGCGCACGCAAGATCTGTGAAGCTTGCGACATCGCTTATTCCAAGAAGATCAAAGATCTGACGGATGGCGATCTCGAGAAGATTCGCGATCACATCGCTCAGTTCACCATCGAAGGTGATCTGCGCCGTGAAACCACGATGAACATCAAGCGCTTGATGGACATTGGTTGCTACCGCGGTTTCCGCCACCGTCGCGGCTTGCCGATGCGCGGTCAGCGCACGCGCACCAACGCACGCACTCGCAAGGGTCCGCGCAAGGGCGCCGCAGCCCTGAAGAAATAAAGAGATTGAAAGATCAATATGGCCAAGTCTCCTGCCAATAACGCCGCACAGCGCGTCCGCAAGAAGGTTCGCAAGAACGTTTCTGATGGCATCGCCCACGTGCACGCCTCGTTCAACAACACCATCATCACGATCACCGATCGGCAAGGCAATGCCTTGTCGTGGGCGTCTTCGGGTGGCCAGGGTTTCAAGGGTTCGCGCAAATCGACCCCATTCGCAGCGCAGGTCGCTTCGGAAACGGCCGGCCGTGCAGCGATTGAGCAGGGCATCAAGAATCTGGATGTAGAAATCAAGGGCCCCGGTCCTGGCCGCGAATCCTCGGTGCGCGCATTGGGCGCACTCGGCATCCGCATCACCTCGATTTCTGATGTGACCCCGGTCCCCCACAACGGCTGCCGCCCACAAAAGCGCCGCCGTATTTAATTCAACTCCAAGCCCACCGCCGCCTGCGCCCGTATCCACGCCGCAGGCGGCTCCCGCAATGGTTTGCGGCAGAGACACCAGAAGGATATTCAAGTGGCACGTTACCTCGGCCCCAAGGCCAAACTCTCCCGCCGCGAAGGCACCGACCTGTTCCTCAAGAGCGCGCGTCGCTCGATTGCGGACAAGTCGAAGTTTGATTCCAAGCCAGGCCAGCATGGTCGCACTTCGGGTCAGCGCACCTCCGACTATGGCCTGCAGCTGCGCGAGAAGCAGAAGGTTAAGCGCATGTACGGCATCCTGGAAAAGCAGTTCCGCCGTTACTTCGAAGCCGCAGAACGCAAAAAGGGCAATACCGGCGCCAATCTGCTGTCGCTGCTTGAATGCCGTCTGGACAACGTCGTGTACCGCATGGGCTTTGGCTCCACGCGCGCTGAAGCTCGTCAGATGGTGTCGCACAAGGCGATCACGGTGAATGACCAATCGGTCAACATCCCCTCGTACCTCGTGAAGGTGGGCGATGTGGTTGCCGTGCGTGAAAAGTCCAAAAAGCAAAACCGCATCGTCGAAGCCTTGCAGTTGGCCGCGCAGGTCGGCATGCCGGCCTGGGTCGAAGTCAATGGCGACAAGGCCGAAGGTGTGTTCAAGAAGGTGCCGGATCGCGATGAGTTTGGTGCCGACATCAACGAATCGCTGATCGTCGAGTTGTACTCTCGCTAAGCACAGCAAGTCTGTTCTTGAATTTATCGTCCCTGCCCCGCGAGGCATCGTCGGGCAGGTGCTTCACCAGCCTTACCGGTGTAACGAGCTGGGGGTATTGAGAGGAAGTCTGCATGCAAACAAATTTGCTGAAGCCCAAGACCATCAACGTCGAGCAACTCGGCCACAACCGAGCCAAGGTCGTTCTCGAGCCGTTCGAGCGGGGCTACGGTCATACCCTGGGCAACGCCATTCGGCGCGTATTGCTTTCGTCCATGGTGGGCTATGCCGTCACCGAAGTGACCATCGCGGGCGTTTTGCACGAGTACTCGTCGGTGGACGGCGTCCAGGAAGACGTCGTCAACATTCTGCTGAACCTCAAAGGTGTGGTGTTCAAGCTCCACAACCGCGATGAAGTGACTTTGAGTCTGCGCAAGGACGTTGAAGGGCTGGTGACCGCTCGCGATATCCAGACGCCGCACGACGTAGAAATCGTGAATCCCGACCATGTCATTGCGCACCTGTCGCAAGGCGGCAAGCTCGATATGCAGGTCAAGGTCGAAAAGGGCCGCGGCTATGTGCCGGGGAATCAGCGCCGTTACGGTGACGAGGCAACGAAGTCAATTGGCCGGATTGTGCTCGACGCCTCGTTCTCGCCCATCAAACGTGTCAGCTACACGGTGGAAAGCGCACGCGTGGAGCAGCGCACCGATCTGGACAAGCTGGTCGTTGAAATCGAGACCAACGGTGCTGTCACGGCCGAAGACGCCGTGCGAGCCTCGGCGCGCATTCTGGTGGAGCAGCTCGCGGTGTTTGCACAGCTTGACGGCGGTGAAATCGGGGAAATCACCTCGCAGTCCGGCGCCCGCAGCAATGCCAGCTTTGATCCCATCCTGCTGCGTCCAGTGGACGAGCTTGAACTCACGGTGCGTTCGGCCAACTGCCTCAAGGCGGAAAACATCTACTACATCGGTGACCTGATTCAGCGCACCGAAAACGAGTTGCTCAAGACCCCCAACCTGGGTCGCAAGTCGCTCAACGAAATCAAGGAAGTGCTCGCTTCGCGCGGCCTGACCTTGGGTATGAAGCTGGAAAACTGGCCGCCAGCCGGCCTGGACAAGCGCTAAAGATATAATCTCGCGCCCCTCTTGAAAGGGGCCGTGCCCGGGCAGTACCTGATACGGCTGCCCGTTTTAACTAAAGAAACGGAAAAAGCACCATGCGCCACGGACTCGGCCTTCGCAAACTCAACCGCACCAGCTCGCACCGCCTCGCGATGCTGCGCAACATGATGAATTCGCTCATTGAGCATGAAGCCATCAAGACCACGCTGCCCAAATCGAAAGAACTGCGCCGCGTCGTCGAACCCATGATCACCTTGGCCAAGGTGGACACGCTGGCCAACC
This sequence comes from Giesbergeria sp., assembly GCA_049291355.1. Taxonomy (GTDB): domain Bacteria; phylum Pseudomonadota; class Gammaproteobacteria; order Burkholderiales; family Burkholderiaceae_C; genus Simplicispira. The sequence continues at coordinate 3,629 of JBATPF010000329.1, read as the reverse complement.
GCCGTTTGGCATTTGACCGACTGCGCGATCGCAACAGCGTGACCAAGTTGTTCACGGTGCTCGGCCCGCGCTTTAACGCCCGTCCGGGCGGTTACACCCGCATTCTGAAGATGGGTTACCGCGTGGGCGACAACGCCCCCATGGCTTTTGTCGAGCTGGTGGATCGCGGCGAAGAAGCTGCTGCAGCGCCCGCAGACGGCAAGAAATAGGTTATAATTTCAGCTTACCGCGCGATGGAGCAGTCTGGTAGCTCGTTGGGCTCATAACCCAAAGGTCGGAGGTTCAAATCCTTCTCGCGCAACCAGCTTAAAAACGCCCACCTTTGGTGGGCGTTTTGCATTTCAGCGGCAAGTTTGGAGGTCGGGGACAGCGAATGCTGACTGCCGCGCCTTCGTCGTTTGTACGAATGGAGTCAACGCCACCGTATGCCAGTCGCGCCGCCGCCCCGTCCCGCCACTTTCTCGGCGCGCATGATTGCCCTGCAAGGCAACCGCGCAGAGGCCCTGGCTGAAACCGTCTTTGCGTGGCTCGAACGACACCCCTTGGGCGCGCTCGAGACCGAAGTCGTGCTGGTGCAAAGCAATGGTGTGGCCGAGTGGTTCAAGATGGCGCTGGCTGAGCGCAGCGGCATTTGTGCGGCGGCGCAAGTGCAACTGCCGGCGCGCTTTCTTTGGCAAAGCTACCGGCAGGTGCTGGGCGCAGCAGACGTGCCGACGCGCTCGCCCGTGGACAAATCGGCGCTCACCTGGCGTTTGGTGCAGGACCTGCCGGGCTTGGCCACGCAGCCAGGCTTTGAGCCGGTGGCTGCCTTTTTGCAGGGAGCAGACGCCGAGCGGCTGTGGCAACTGGCTGGGCGCCTCGCAGACCTTTTCGATCAGTACCAGGTCTACCGGCCCGACTGGCTGGGCGACTGGGCTGCCGGCGTCGATCGCCTGCGCTCGCCTGGGCGCAGCGATCGGCCAGTTCCGCAAGACCAACAATGGCAGCCCCTGCTCTGGCGTGCCGCGCTGGCGCGTCTTGGCGATGCAGAGCGCCGCTCGATCCGCCCGCAGATTCACCAGCAAGCGCTCGCCAGGCTGCAGGGTGGCACGGCGCTCGCTGCGCCACTGGCGCGCCGCGTCGTGCTGTTTGGCATGACGCACCTGCCGTTGCCGGTGCTTGAGATGCTCGCAGCCATCGCGCGCCATAGCCAGGTGCTTCTTGCCATTCCCAATCCCTGCCGCTTCCATTGGGCCGATGCCATCGATGGCCGCGAGTTGCTGGCCATGGCGCGTCGGCGCCAGCCGCTGCGCAATGGGGTGGATCTGGCCGCCGTACCTCTGGAGGGCCTGCACGCGCATGCCCATCCCCTGCTGGCCGCCTGGGGGCGCCAGGGCCGCGATTTTGTGCGCCAGCTCGACGCTTTTGACGAGGCCGCCGCTGCGCACGAGCAAGCGGCGCTGCCGCGACTGGACTTGTTTGATGAGGGCGAGGCCCCCGATGCGCCGCTGCTCGCGCAAGTGCAAAACCGCATACGCGACCTGGTGCCGTTGGCTGAACATCCGCCGGTGGTGCTGGCGCCGCAAGACCGCTCCATCGTTTTCCATTGCGCCCACAGCGCACTGCGCGAAGTCGAGGTATTGCACGACCAGTTGCTGGAGTTGCTTGCCCATCCGCCGAACGGTGTGCCGCTCGCGCCGCGCGACATCGTGGTCATGGTGCCCGACATTGAGCGTTTCGCCGCTTCGGTGCGGGCCGTGTTCGGCCAGGTGCGGCGCAGCGATCCGCGCTTCATCCCCTGGGGCATTGCCGACCTGAGCGCGCGGGCCAGCCACCCACTGGTGGGCGCGCTCGACTGGCTGCTGCGACTGCCGCAGCAGCGCTGCACGCTCAGCGAGTTGCAGGGCTTGTTGGATGTTCCAGCCATCGCGGCGCGGCTGGGCCTGGCGAGTGGCGACGCGGAGCAACTAGCGGACTGGATGGCGGGCGCCGGCATTCGCTGGGGGCTTGACGCCGAGCAGCGTGCGGATCTGGGTCTGGAGGCCTGCGGCGGGCAGAACAGTGCCGTCTTTGGCCTGGAGCGCATGTTGCTCGGCTACGCCGCAGGCGCCAGCAGCTTTGATGGTATCGAAGCCTGGGATGAAATCGGTGGTCTTGCCGCCGAACTAGCGGGGGCGCTCGCCTCGCTTGTCACACGGCTCAAACACTGGGCTGCCGAGGCCGCTACCCCAGCTTCGCCGCAGCAATGGGCGGAGCGGTTTCGCCGCCTCATTGCCGACTTTGCCGAGCCAACCGACGAAGCCGATCGCCAGACCCTGCAGGCACTGGAGGCCGCGCTCGGCGACTGGCTGCGCGATTGCGACGACGCCGAGTTCTCCGATTCCATTCCCTTGGATACCGCCCGCCAGGCCTGGCAGCAGGCGCTCGACGCGCCGCGCTTGTCGCAACGCTTTCGCGCGGGCGGTGTCACGTTCTGCACGCTGCTGCCGCTGCGCGCCATCCCCTTCGAGGTGGTTTGCCTCCTGGGCATGAACGACGGCGACTACCCGCGCCGCAGCCCGCGCAGCGACTTCGACCTGATGGCGTTGGCAGGCCAGGCGCGCCCCGGTGACCGCTCCCGCCAAGGCGACGACCGGCAGTTGATGCTCGAAGCCCTGCTGTCTGCGCGCCGCGTGCTCTACCTGAGCTGGGTCGGCCGCAGCGCGCGCGACAACAGCGTCCAGCAGCCGTCGGTGCTGGTCTCACAACTGCGCGACTACCTTGATGCTGGCTGGGGCGAAGACGCTGTGGCCGAGCGCAGCACGGAGCATCCGTTACAACCCTTCAGCCGGCGTTATTTTGAAATCGACAAGATTGAGGGAGCGGCGGGAGCGCGCCCGTGGTTCACCTACGCGCGGGAGTGGCGGGCCATGCATGAAGCACGGCCCGAGTCGGGCGAAGCGCCCGTGCCCGCCTTGCCAGACGGCCCGGACGCGAAGCCAGCGCGCACCACTCTGGCCCAGCTGGGCCGTTTTGTCCGGCACCCGGCGCGTGCCTTTCTGCGTGAACGGCTGGCCGTGGTTTTCGAACCCCCGGAGGAGGATGTGGGCGACGACGAGAGCTTTTCCGTCGGCGGCCTGGACAGCTACCTGATTGCCCGCGAGATGCTGGAGGCGCTGGATACCGCTTGGGCAGGCGATGCGAGCCAGCCACCTGAGCCCTTGCTCAGCGATGCCCTGGACCGACTGGCGCGTGCAGGCCGCTTGCCCCTGGCCGGGCTGGGCCGGCGTGCACAGGACCAACTGTTGGGCGAGCTCTTGCCGTTGGCGGAAGTCTGGCAGGCACAGCGCGCCTATTGGAGCGCGCCTGCGCCCCGGCTGCGCGTGCTCTGGTCTGCCGAGAAGACTCTTGATTTGATAGCTAATAACGCATACCCATCAAGCGCTGAAGGCCAATTTGACTCAAAAACTTCAGCTCCAGTCACGCTGGACGATTGGATCGAGCCCGTGTGGCGCGCCGAGGACGGCCGCCAGGCAGTGCTCACCCGTACGGCCTCGCGTGTGCTGGCCAAAGCCAAGTCCAAAACCGCGCCGCGCCCGCGCCCGGAAAAGCTGCTGGACAGCTGGCTGCAGGCCCTTGCCGCCGCCGCCAGTGGCCAGGCGCTGCATGGC
>JBATPF010000328.1:0-2125 GCA_049291355.1 Giesbergeria sp. | reverse complement strand
CGACAAGGTATAGGCGGCAGATCGGGGCCAAAAACCAGGTTTTTGGCCCTCAACGCGGGTGCGGCGCGGCCCGATGGCTCCTGCGTCGATAGCAATGCAGAAAAAATACTGCGCCCGGTATGCGCTGCATCAGCAGTCGGCAAAAGCTGTGCAGCGATGATAGGCACACCCTCAGCTACCGCGCCTTGAGCGCTCTCGTGCCTTCATGCATCGGCGCTTCCTGTTCCAGTCGTTGGGTGCACTGCGCTGGCTGCTGTCACTGCTCGCGCTGGCAGGCGCATGCGCGGGCCTCGCCGAGGGCGCTGCCACCGCGAACCGAACCGTCGATGCGACACAAGCCGCTGCGGCGCCGCTGAATCTCACCCCGTGGTTCGACGTGCTGGAAGACCCGGCAGGCACGCTCAGCTTCGAACAAATCCGCTCGCTGGACACCGCCTCGCGTTTCACCCCCAGCGGCCGTACCGGCACGGCATTTAACTTTGGCATCACGCCGTCAACGTGGTGGCTGCGCCTGCGGCTGGACAACCCCAGCGATGGCGATCTGGACCGCCTGCTGGAAGTGGCGTACGCGCGCCTGTCCCATGTGGATTTTTACGCGCCGCAAAGCGATGGCACCTGGCAGCACCTGCACACCGGCACCACGCAACCGTTTGACAGCCGGGGCTACGCGCACCGCAACTTTGTCTTTGGCCTCGCTCTTGCGCCGCACGCCCAAGCCACGATCTATTTGCGCATAGCGTCCACCACCGCCTTCGTCGTGCCAACGCGTCTGTGGGAGCCGGCTGCGTTTCATGCCTATGAACGCAGCGACTACGCAGCGCAAGCCTGGTACTTCGGCATGGTCAGCGCCATGGTGCTGTTCAACCTGCTTTTGTTCGTGCGCCTCAAGGACTGGCTGTACCTGCAATACGTCGGCTTTGCATTGTCGGTGGCCTTTGCGATGGGCGCACAAAACGGCTTGGTCAAAGAGGTGTTCCGAATCGAGTCGCCGCTGTGGTCCGACCTGTGCACGAGCTTTGGCTATTGCTTCTCCATCGCCAGCGGGACGCTTTTCATGCGCCGCATGGTGGACGCGCCGCGCCTGCTGCCTCGCCTGGATCCGTGGCTAAAAGGCTTTATTGCCTTTTACTTTCTCAGCCCCTTTTTGTTTTTGGTGACTGGACAAACGCTGGTCAAGGCGATGGCCGTGGGCTACCTGTTGGCCATTTTTCTGGTCCTGTCGGTGGCGGTGCGCAGTGCCTGGCTGCGCCAGCGCAGCGCGTATTTCTTTCTCGCAGCCTTCACGCTGGTTTGCCTGGGCGCGGCGGTCTACGCTCTGCATGCAATCGGCCTCATGCCCACCAATGTGCTGACCGCCAACGCCATACAGCTGGGCTCAACCCTGGAGATGATCCTGCTGGCGCTGGCCTTGGCGGATCGATTTATCCAGATGCGCCGCGAGCGGGCAGCGATGCAAGCCCAATTGCTCGCTACGCAAGAAACCTTGATTGATGCCCTTCGCCACAACGAGCAGCGCCTGGAAGAGCATGTGGCCGAACGCACCGTGGCCTTGGAGGCCGCCAACCACCGGCTCGAAGCCTTGAGCCGCACCGATGGCCTTACCAGCATCGCCAACCGGCGCAGATTTGACGAAGTGCTGGCCAGCGAATGGGCGCGCTCGCAACGCAGCGGCGAACCGCTCGCGCTCGCCATGATCGACATCGACTGGTTCAAGGCCTACAACGACCATTTCGGTCACCTGGGGGGCGACGACTGCCTGCGCAGCGTGGCGGGCCTGCTGGCGGGCTGCGCCAAGCGAAGCGCCGATACGGTGGCGCGCTACGGCGGCGAGGAATTCGCGATCATCGCGCCGGGTGCGAACAGCAGCGGCATGCAAACGCTGGCGAACTGCATTCAGGAGCGGCTTGCCGCGCTCGCCATGCCGCACCCCACGGCCCCGGGGGGTTACCTCACTCTGAGCATTGGGATCGCGGTACTTTCCCCGGAGTCTGGACAGGCGCCCGAGACGCTGGTGGCAGCCGCCGACGCCGCGCTCTACCAAGCCAAGAGATCGGGCCGCAACCGGGTAGTGATGGAGAGCCAAAAAATTTAGGAAAAACCCACACTGGCGCTTATTCAGCAAACC
>JBATPF010000327.1:0-4027 GCA_049291355.1 Giesbergeria sp. | reverse complement strand
GGGCCACCATTGTCTGGGTGGTGCTGCGCTACGGGCTCGACGAACTGGTTCTCACCAGCTTCCAAAAGCCCTGGCTGCGCCTGGTGGCGCGCATCGTCTCGATCGGGCGCGACCTGCGCGCGCCGCGCGGCCAGCGCCTGCGGGAAGCGCTGGAGCGCCTGGGGCCGATCTTTGTCAAGTTTGGTCAGGTGCTCTCGACGCGGCGCGACCTGATGCCGCCCGACATCGCCGATGAATTGGCCATGCTGCAGGACCGGGTGCCTCCTTTTGGCAGCGATATTGCGATTGCCACCATTGAGCGGGCGTTCCGGCGCCCGGTGGACGAGGTCTTTGTCAGTTTTGATCGCGTGCCCGTGGCCAGCGCGTCGATTGCGCAGGTGCACTTCGCCACACTGCGCGCGCGCGATGGCTCGCTGCACGAGGTGGCGGTCAAGGTGCTGCGGCCCGGCATGCTGGAGGTCATTGAAAAGGACCTGAGCCTGATGCGCATGATGGCCGGCTGGGTGGAGAGCCTCTCCGCCGACGGCAAGCGCCTCAAGCCGCGTGAGGTGGTGGCCGAGTTTGACAACTACCTCCACGACGAACTCGATCTGGTGCGCGAGGCGGCCAACGCCGCGCAACTGCGGCGCAACATGGAAGGCCTGAACCTGGTGGAGATCCCTGTCATTTTTTGGGATTTCTGCCACCCCGAAGTGATGGTGATGGAGCGCATGAACGGCGTGCCCATCAGCCAGGTGCAGCGCCTGCGCGATGCCGGAGTCGACATCCCAAAATTGGCGCGCGACGGCGTGACCATCTTTTTTACGCAGGTGTTTCGCGACGGTTTTTTTCACGCCGACATGCACCCTGGCAACATCCAGGTCAGCCTGGAGCCCGCCACGTTCGGGCGCTACATCTCGCTTGATTTCGGCATCGTCGGCACGCTGACCGAGTCGGACAAGGAATATTTGGCGCAAAATTTCGCGGCGTTCTTCCGGCGCGACTACAAACGCGTGGCCGAACTGCACGTGGAGAGCGGCTGGGTGCCTGCGAGCACGCGCGTCAACGAGCTTGAAGGCGCCATACGCACGGTGTGCGAGCCGTACTTCGACCGGCCGCTCAAGGAAATCTCGCTCGGCATGGTGCTGATGCGCTTGTTCCAGACCTCGCGGCGATTTCAGGTGGAGATTCAGCCGCAGCTTGTGCTGCTGCAAAAGACGCTGCTCAATATCGAGGGACTCGGGCGCCAACTCGATCCCGAACTCGACCTGTGGAGCACCGCCAAACCGTTTCTTGAAACCTGGATGCTCGACCAGGTGGGTCCGCAGCGCTTTCTGCGCGAACTGCGCGCCGAGGCGCCGCACTTTGCCAAGTTCCTTCCTGCCCTTCCGCGCTTGCTGCACGACAGTCTGCAGCGCCGCTCGCAAGATGCGCAGCAGCGCGAGTTGATCGCGCTGCTCAAGGAGCAACGCCACACCAACCGCCTGCTTCAGGCTATTGTGTATTGCGGTATCGGCTTTGTCCTCGGCTTGGTGGTGGTGCAGATGATCGTGCGCGTCTCGCTGTTTCACTGAGATCGTTTCGAGGCACCGGGAAAGCAGTCCCGCAAATTTTCGGATAATGCGCGGCGTTTCCCTGCCCACCGCCCATTCCCGGAGCCGCGCATGCTGCTGACCTTCATTGCTTTCTATCTGCTGGTTTCCATCGCCATCGGCCTGTACGCGGCAAGGCGCGTGCACACCACGGCAGACTACGCTGTGGCCGGGCGCAGTCTGCCGCTGCCGGTGGTGATTGCCACCACCTTTGCCACCTGGTTTGGCTCTGAGACGGTACTGGGCGTGCCGGCGCGCTTTATCGATGGCGGCCTGGGCGCGGTGGTGGAAGACCCCTTTGGCGCGTCCATGTGCCTGGTGCTGGTAGGCCTGTTCTTTGCCTACCGGCTCTACCAGAAGAACCTCATCACCCTGGGCGACTACTACCGCCAGCGCTTCGGGCGCAACGTCGAAGTCATCTGCTCGGCCATCATCATCTTCAGCTACCTGGGCTGGGTAGCGGCGCAGATCACCGCCCTGGGGCTGGTGTTCAACCTGCTGACGCAGGGCGTACTGTCGGTCACCGTCGGCATGGTACTGGGCACGCTCATCGTGCTGGTCTACACGCTTTACGGCGGCATGTGGTCGGTGGCGCTGACCGATTTTGTCCAGATGATCGTCATTGCGGTGGGCCTGATCGCCATTGCCTGGTTTGCCGCCGATCTGGCGGGCGGCGCCGGGCGTGTGGTGGAGTTTGCCGCGAGGGAAGGGCGTTTTTCTCTGTTTCCCAAAGGCGGCGGGGCCAAGGAATGGACATTTTTTGCCGCCGCCGCCATTACCATGATGCTCGGCTCAATTCCACAGCAGGACGTGTTCCAGCGGGTGATGTCGTCCAACAGCGCCTCCACGGCGCGGCGCGGCCCGATCATTGGTGGCGTGCTCTACCTGCTGTTTGCCTTCATCCCCATGTTCGTCGTCGCGGCGGCCGTGCTCATCATGCCGGAGGCGGCTGGGGCGCTGCTCAAGGACGATCCGCAAAAGCTGCTGCCCACGCTGGTGCTCGAACGCATGCCGCTGGCGCTGCAGGTGGCGTTCTTCGGCGCGCTGCTCTCGGCCATCATGTCCACCGCTTCGGCCACCCTGCTTGCGCCTTCCACAACTTTTGTCGAGAACATCCTGCGCAACCTGCGCCCCGGCATGAGCGACGCGGTCACGCTCAAGGCCATGCGCATTTCGGTGTTGATCTTCACCGCCTGCGTACTGACTTATGCCATCACCATGCAGGGCACCTCGATCTACGAAATGGTTTCCGGGGCCTACCAGGTGCCGCTGGTGGGGGCCTTTGTGCCGCTGGTGTGTGGCCTGTACTGGCACCGCGCCAGCACCCAAGGTGCACTGCTGGCGGTGGCCCTTGGCATAGGCGTGTGGCTGCTGTTCGTCGCCAGGCCTGTGCTGTCCGAAGCGTTCCCGCAGCAACTTGCGGGCCTGCTGGCGGCGGTGGTGGGCATGGTGGGAGGCTCGCTGGCGCCGCAGTTTGTGCCGGATCACAAAGGCCAAGTGCACCATTACGCTGGCACAGCGCCACAGGCAAATTGAAAACGGCTTGGGGCTGCCGGCACCTCCGTCTTCCATTGCGGGGGCTTGTATTGGGGGCCGCCGCCTATAATTGAGGGCTTTGCACCTTCACACCCGCCGGCCCGAATCCATGCCTATCTATGCCTACAAATGCGGCGCTTGCGGCCACGCCCGAGACGTTTTGCAAAAAATGTCGGACCCCCTGCTGACGGTGTGCCCGGTTTGCGGGGCTGAAGCCTTTTCCAAGCAGTTGACCGCTGCCGGCTTTCAACTCAAAGGCTCGGGCTGGTACGCCACAGATTTCAAGGGCGCTGGCGCACCTGCTCCGGCGTCGGAAGCTGGCAGTGAGGGAAGCACGGGCAGCGGCACCGCGAAGGACGGCGTTGCGCCGACGGCATCCGCAGATGCTGGCAAGGCCAGCCCTGCTGCAGCTCCGGTCCCAGCCCCGGCTCCGGCAGCCGCCACTTCGAATTCCACCACCAAGTCGGACTAAAGCTTTGCCCCCTATGGCTGCCCTGCGCAAATGGTTCTTCACCGGTCTGCTTGTGATCGTCCCTGGGGCGATCACGCTGGCGGTGCTCAACTGGTTGGTGGGCCTGCTGGACCAGACGCTGCTGATCTTGCCCGTCGCCTGGCATCCTGACCGTCTGCTCGGTTTTCACTTGCCGGGCTTCGGGGTCTTGCTCACGCTGATGATTTTGCTGGTCGTGGGCGCCACCACCAGCAATTTCGCCGGACGCAAGTTGGTGCAGTGGGGCGACCGGCTGGTTAGTCGCATTCCGGTGGTGCGTTCCATCTATTCCAGCGTCAAGCAGGTCTCCGACACCTTGTTTTCCGAAGGTGGCAACGCTTTTCGCACCGCAGTGCTGGTGCAATGGCCACGCGAAGGCGTGTGGACATTGGCTTTCGTCACTGGTGCGCCCGGTGGCGAAGTGGCGGCG
>JBATPF010000326.1:0-7784 GCA_049291355.1 Giesbergeria sp. | reverse complement strand
CGTTCTTCTCGGTCAGGGCGGCCTCGCGCGCCTTGTTTTCGGTGATGTCGATGTAGCTGCTGACGAAGCCCACCGTACGCCCGTCGGCCTGCATCGGGCAGCCCTCGATCAGGTGCGTGCGGCCCGTGGGCCGGGTGCGTTCGAGCCGGTGGGGCTCAAAACGCAGGGCCCATTCGCGGCGCTGTTGTATATAGGCTTCGGGGTCGCCTGGGCCGAACTCACCGCGCTCGGCCGGATAGCGGATCAGGTCCTGGAACGCCACGTCGGTGTAGACCCCCTCTGGCGGCAGGTCGAGCACCTCGAGAAACTTGTGGTTCCAGCATTTGAGGCGCAACTGTTCGTCAAACACCGAGATGCCCTGCGGCAAGTGCGCCAGCACGCTGCGCAGGTACAGGGCCTGATCGTGCATCGCCGTGGCATTGCGCTCGCGCTCGGTGATGTCGGTGTAAATGCTGACGAAGCCGCCGCCGGGCAGGGGTGCGCCAATGACGTCGAGCACCATGCCGTCAGGGCGCTGGCGCACGAAGCGGTGCGGCTCGCGCTTGAACGCCAACTCCATGCGTTGGCGGGTCTGTTCGTGCGGGTCGCCAGGACCGTACTCGCCACGACAGGCATTGAAGTACAGTAAATCCTCCAGCGTGGGCATCTCGCCGGAGAACAGCTCCGGCGGAAACTCCAGCATCTGGATGGCCAGGCGGTTGACCGACAAAACACGCAGTTCGGGGTCGAACAGGGCAATGCCCACCGGGAGATGTTCCAGCATCTCCCGGGACAGCTTGAGCGTGTCCTGCAGCGACAGGGTGCTGAAAAAAGGGAGTTGCTGGTTCAAAGGGCTCTCCCTGAAGGTCGGGCGGCTTCAGAAACGGCGTGAAGCGCTTGAACACGTGCCAGGATAGGCTGCCTACCATCGTGACAGAAATGCTGGGTTCCTGCGCCCTGGGGTTTGCACCATGCCGTATTGGCGCGGTGAGCCGGAGCGATTCCTGGCGCCACAGAGCCGCCGCTGCCATGCTCCGCCCGCAGCGCTGCATCGCTGCCCGACGAGGGAGGCGAGGGACAGAGGGCGCCTTGCCTTACAGTGCCGACATGAGTGCATCGCCTGACGACCCCGCCGCAGTGCTGCACGGATGGCGCCTTCGGGTCTACACCGTCATCTTCGAGGCGGACACGCGCGCCGGGCGCTGGTTCGACCAGGCGCTGATCGCCCTGATCCTGCTCAGCATCGCGGTGGTCACGGCCGACAGCGTTCCTGCGATCAGCACGCGCTTGCACCAGCCGTTCCAGGTGGCCGAATGGTTGTTCACGGCGGCGTTCACCATCGAATATCTGGCCCGTCTGGCCACGGTGCGCCATCCGCTGCGCTACGCCACGAGCTTTTTTGGTGTCATCGACCTGCTGGCGCTGCTGCCCACGTACCTGGCGCTGTTGCTGCCCGAAGCCCACGCCTTGATCGACGTGCGCGTGCTGCGCCTGCTGCGCGTGTTTCGTATTTTCAAGCTCTCGGCCTATGTGGTGGAGTACCGCAGCCTGGGCCATGCGCTGCGTGCCAGCCGGCGCAAGATCACGGTATTCATCGTCGGAGTGATGATGATTGTGCTGGTGATGGGCACACTGATGTACGTGGTGGAAGGGCCCGAGAACGGCTATACCAGCATCCCCACGTCGGTGTACTGGGCCATTACCACCATGACGACGGTGGGGTTTGGCGACATCACACCGCGCACCGAGCTGGGGCGCTTTATCTCGTCGGTGATGATGTTGCTCGGCTGGGGCACGCTGGCCGTGCCCACTGGCATCGTGACGGCCGAGATGGCCTCGCAGCGGCTGGCGCCGCTGGCGGTGCCCACCACCCGCAGCTGCCACGAATGCCTGACCGAAGGGCATCTGCCCGAGGCCGTGTATTGTTTTCACTGTGGTGCCCAGTTGCCTGCCTGGCAGCACGATGCTTCCGCCTGAGCGTGCCTGAGCGTGCCTGAGCGCGCCTTGGCAGGCCACCCGCACACCCGCAGGCGCAGCGGCACGCCCAAGTACACTCGGGCCTTTTCGCGCGCCTGGCAGAGCCGGGCGCAACGCAGAGACTTCATGGCCGCAGACACGGCGGGCCTGGCCCGCACCCGTATTGAGCTCAAGAGCGCATCGCTGCCGGTGTTGGCGGTGCTGCTGCGCTCTCCCGACCCGGCGCTGCTCGCCAGCGAGCTGGCCGAGCGCCTGCAGGACGATCCCGGCTTCTTCGACAACGACGCTGTGCTGATCGATCTGGCGTCGCTGCGCGAGTTGCAGAAGGCCATCGATTTTCCCGGACTGTGTGCCGTGCTGCGCGCCCACGCCACGCTGCCCTTGGCGGTGCGAGGGGGCAACCCGGAGCAAATGGCCGCAGCCGTTGCTGCCGGTCTGGCCGCCGCTCCGGAGGCCGGGCCCGCGCGAGCCGAGAGCGTTGCACGGGAAGTGGTGCATGAGGTGGTGCACGAAATTGAAGTGGTGCGCGAGGTGCAGGTACCCGGTCCGGCGACGGTGGTGATCGACAAGCCGCTGCGCTCGGGCCAGCAGGTCTACGCCCGCGGCGCAGATCTGGTGGTGCTGGCCGTGGTCAGCTTTGGCGCCGAGGTGATTGCCGATGGCAACATCCACGTCTACGCCCCGCTGCGCGGCCGCGCCATTGCCGGGGCGCGCGGAAACACCGAGGCGCGCATTTTCACTACCTGCATGGAACCGCAGCTGGTGTCCATTGCCGGCATCTACCGCACCACCGAGGTGGCGATTCCACCCGAGGTGCTGGGCAAGCCGGCCCAGGTGCGGCTCGACGGAGAGAAGCTGCTGATCGAGCCTTTGTAAGCCCCATTTTTCTCTGAATTTTCTCTTTTCAATACGTACTACACATGGCCAAAATCGTCGTCGTGACTTCCGGCAAGGGTGGCGTGGGCAAAACCACCACCAGCGCCGCCTTTGCTTCCGGCCTCGCCTTGCGCGGCCACAAGACCGCCGTCATTGACTTTGACGTCGGTCTTCGCAACCTGGACCTCATCATGGGGTGCGAGCGCCGCGTGGTGTACGACCTGATCAACGTGATCCAGGGCGAAGCCAACCTGAACCAGGCGCTGATCAAGGACAAGAACAGCGACAACCTGTTCGTGCTCGCCGCCAGCCAGACGCGCGACAAGGACGCGCTCACGCTGGACGGCGTGGGCAAGATCCTCGAAGACCTGGCGGCAATGGACTTCGAATACATCGTCTGCGATTCCCCCGCCGGCATCGAAAGTGGCGCGCTAATGGCCATGCACTTTGCCGACGAAGCGCTGCTGGTGACCAACCCCGAGGTGTCGTCGGTGCGCGACTCGGACCGCATCCTGGGCATGCTGGGCAGCAAGACCAAGCGCGCCATTGAAGGCGGCGAGCCCATCAAGGAGCATTTGCTCATCACGCGCTACAACCCCGGCCGGGTGCAGGAAGGGCAGATGCTGAGCCTGGAAGACATCCAGGACATCCTGCGCATCAAGCTAATTGGCGTCATCCCGGAATCCGAAGTGGTGCTGCAGGCCTCGAACCAGGGCCTGCCCGCCATTCACCTGCAGGGCACCGACGTGTCCGAGGCCTACAAGGATGTGATCGACCGCTTCCTGGGAGCCACCGACAAACCGCTGCGCTTCATCGACGCCGAGAAGCCCGGCTTCTTCAAACGCCTGTTCGGGAGCAAATAAGCCATGGCGTCCTTCCTCTCCTTCCTGCTGGGCGAAAAGAAAAAAACCGCCAGCGTCGCCAAGGAACGCCTGCAAATCATCCTGGCGCACGAACGCAGCGGCCGCAACGCTGCCGAGCCCGACTACCTGCCCGCGCTGCAGCGCGAGCTGGTGGCAGTGATCAGCAAATACGTCAAGATCAATCCCGAAGACCTTAAGGTGAGCCTGGAGCGCCAGGACAACCTGGAGGTGCTGGAGGTGAAGATCGAGCTGCCCGAGGCGGGGCGCTAAATTTTTACGTCAAATAGGGCTCTAGCGCTTATCTGGTAAGCGTTAGTAGCTATCAAAAAGAGACTGAATCAGCGGGTGCAGCGCGCACTACCGCGCGTGCTTGGCCCACTTGCCAGCGATGGCCTGCGCGATGCTTAAGCCCCGCTGGCCGGCCTGCAGCCAGGCCTCTTGCCCCGCTGCAATCGTTCCCGGCTGGTCCACAGCCAGGTAGTAGCCGCAGTTTCCCGCCAGCGCCATGGTGCGCCCCGCCTGCACAAAGCCCATGACGGCATTGAATTTGTAGCAAGGTTCGCGCGGCGCGGTGACGCGCAGCACGCAGTCGGGGAAATGCAGGCGGTCGCCCACATAGACCTCGTGCTCCAGCAAGCCCTCCACAGTGAGGTTCTCCCCCATGAAACCCGGGGGCAGCGTTTCGTCGAACAGGCTCACTTTGCGCTCGCGGCGTGCGGCGTGCCAGAACGCATAGTGCGCTGCCGGGTAGGCATAGACGGCTTTGTCCAGACCACCGTGCACGCTGAGGTCGGCCTGCTCGTCGCCCTCCAGGCCCAGGCGCGCCACAGGGACGGGCCCGTCCACCGGGCGCTTGCCTATCCCCGACAGCACGCTGCGCTCGCCGATGCGCAGGCGCTCGCAGCGGCCCAGGTTGAGGCTCAGCACGCGCAGGCCCGGTGCTGAGTGGCCAAGTTGCGGCGGCTGCGCGGGCAGCGGCGCTACCAGCCCCACACCAACCTCCTCGACACCCAGCCCGTGGGGCCGCCTTCCTGTTGGACCTTGACCCAATCGCGCGTGCGCTCCAGGGTTTTGAGAATTTCGCCATGCACCGCCTTGGCCAGCACGCGGCTCTTGAGGCTGGGGGCGCTGCGGATGTTGAGCACCTGGACCTTGACCACGTGGTGCGGCGTGCCCGCGTTGGTCAGTGGCCGGTAGACCCAGCCCCGGTCGTTCTCAAAATCGCGCACCTTGAGCCACTTCCCCTTGCGCGCCAGAACCTCCAGCGGGTAGCCGCGGCCGAGCACCCACAGCGCTTCGTGCTGGGTGCCTGCGCCTGAGCGCAGGTTGACCTCGGGGCGGCTGACGGCCACCATGTCGCGGGCGCTGACAGCGGCACTGCCGGCCAGCAGGGCCAGGGCGGTGAAGAGCGAGGGGAGCGATTTCAATCGGATCATGGGTCTCCAGGGAAAGGCAGTGCAGCGCGCGGCGTCGCGCAAAGTCCATCGCACCCATTTTTTCATCCTGAGCCAGCTTGTCAAAAAGCGGGCTGTTTGTCGCAGTGCAGCGCAGGGACTTGTTCCGCCTTGGCCCTTGGCGCTGTCGTTACTCGGCGCTTTCGCCGGCCGTGCCCGGCGAGGCGCCGAGCCGGCCCAGTTGGTGCGCCAGCTCGATCGCCGATTGCACCCCCAGTTTGTTGAAGATGTTGGCACGGTGAAACTCCACGGTGCGCTGGGTGATGCCCAGGTGGTCGGCAATGGTCTTGTTGTAGTGGCCGCGGATCAGCTCGGCCAGCACTTCGCGCTCGCGCTGGCTCAGGCTGGCCAGCGCAGCGCGCAGTCGCTGGGTCTGCAGATTGGCGTCGCGCTGCGCGCTCGCAGCCGCCAGGGCCTGCTCGATGCGGTCCACCAACAAGTTGTCCTGAAAGGGTTTTTCCAGAAAATCCCAGGCACCGTTCTTCACCGCTGCCACCGCCATGCCGACGTCACCATGCCCGGTAAGAAACAGCACCGGCCAGGGACAGCCCAACTGCTGAAGGCGTTCAAACGTGGCCAGACCGGAAAGTGGCTCCATACGGATGTCCATCAGCACCACGGCATGGTCCCAGTCGGGCGCCAGCTTGCCGACGGCTTGCAGGAACACGTCGCCGCCCGACCAAGTCGCCGCGTGGTAGCCGCGTGAATCGAACAGCCAGGCCAGGCCGTCGCGCACGTCGGCGTCGTCGTCGACGATATGAATGGCGATCCGGTTCATGGGGCCTCTCCCTTTTCCGCTGGTGCTGCCGGAACCAGCGGCAGCCAGACCGTGAACCGGGCGCCGCCCAGTTCGGGGTCGCTGCCCACTTCGATGCGTCCGTGGTGGGCTTCGACGATGGAGCGGCAAATCGCCAGGCCCATGCCCATGCCCCCCTCTTTGGTACTGAAGAAGGCGTCAAAGATGCGCGCGCGGGCGTCCAGCGGCACGCCGGAGCCACTGTCGGCAACGCTCAGTTCCATGGCTCCGGCAGCGTCCTGGCGCAGCCGCACGCACACCTGCGGGCGGGCACCACCACGGCACGCCCAGTCGAGCGCGTTGCCGCACAGGTTTTGCACCAGGTGTTCCAACAGCAGTGCGTCGCCCTGCACGCGCACCGAGCTCTCGGGCAGGTCGAGCACGACCGGGGTGTCGCGCGACTCCTGCGCGCCGACGACGGCGCGACGCACCAGCGGCACCAGATCCACCTGCGTCAACTGCAGCTCGCGCTTGCGGGCGAACGCATTGACGCGCTGGATCACGCCGCCGGCGCGCTCGGCCAGTTGGGCGATGCGCTGCACCACGGGCCTCACCTCGTCGGTCGTGATGGACTCCCCCTGCAGGCGGTTGAGCAGGCCGGCGGCGAAGCTAGCCAGCGCACCCAGCGGCTGGTTGAGCTCGTGCGCCAGCGTCGAGGCGACCTCGCCCACTGCCACCAGCCGGCCCGAGGCCTCCAGCTTTTCCTGCTGCAGCGCTGCCAGTTGCTGGGCGCGCTTGCGCTCGCTGATGTCGAGCACCGAACTCATCCATCCCAACTGCGTGCCGTCGGCGGCCAACAGCGGCGCTTCGTGGATGAGCACATCCACACGCTCGCCGTTGCGGTGGCGGAACTGCACCTCTATGCCTTGCCGAAGTGTGCCTTGGTGGATCACCCGGCGGTGCAGGATGGCGATCTCGTCGATCTGGTTGGCGGGCCAGTACGGCAGCGGCGCGCTGGCGCCGCGCAGCTCCTGCGCGCTGAAGCCGACCATGGAGCAGAAGGCCTCGTTGACGTAAAGAATGGTGCCCTGCATGTCCCAGGCGCGCATGCCTATGGCAACCGAGCGCTCCATAGCCGAGCGCAGAGCCACTTCGGCCAGCAGACGCTGCTGCATCTGCTGGCGCTTGACGAAGTCGCGCCGCAGCGCCGCCAGACTGGCCAGCATGCCCAGCAGGAACAGGAGCGCCACGACGAAGAAGAAGCGCGGCACGGGCGAACTCTGCGACCCCTGCGGAACCACCTCCAGCAGCAGGTCGGTGTCGGGCAGGTTCATCACAGTGCGATAGGGACCGTGCGCCTGAGGCGCAGACGGCGGGGCCACGGCGTCCACCACCAGGCGTACCGTCTGGCTCTGCAGGAACCACGCAGGCAAGAGTGCCTGCACCGCCTGCTGCATCGACAGCTGCGCTACGTAGATGCCGACCAGGCGCGAGCCATCGAAATAGGGAACGCCCAGCCACACGCGGTCGGTGACGCTGCCGTCCGTGCGGCGCATGGGGCCAGCGTAGCTGGCACGTCGCAGGCCACCGGCAATGTCCTGCAGCGTCTGCAGGGTCTGGTAGTTGTCGGCGTGTAGCGCCTGGTCTTCCTGCCAATGGAACACGTCGCCGCCGCTGGCGCCCTGGCTGGCGATCCAGGCCTGCGTCAGCACCACGCCGGGGGCGCGCCAGAGCAGGCCAGCGGGCGCGTCCTGCGCCTTGTCCACGTTGCGCAAAGCCTGCGCCGGGTCGAGGGCGGCCTGGCGGGCGCGCTGGGCGAGGTCGTACTCCAGGCGGCGGAAGTGGAACTGCACGTTTTGCTCCAGCCACTGTGCATCGGCGCCGCGCCGGCGCTCTTCC
>JBATPF010000325.1:0-5806 GCA_049291355.1 Giesbergeria sp. | reverse complement strand
CCCGAACGATCTCACCTCGTGTAATCTCAGTCATGGACTTCCCCTTTCCAGTTGGCAGATTGATGGTCAGATCTCAATCTTGGTGCTTCGACACCGTTTGTGGGAGGTGGGAAGTCCCTTCGTATTCCATCGAGAGGGACGTCCAAGAGCTATGGCCCTGGTCCGCCCCTCAGGTCAAACGTTATGTATAAATAGAGCTCCGATGAAGCAATGAAAATAAAACTACTCTCAAAAGGCATTACCGTTCTATTGGTGGCGTTGCTCACTAGCTGCGCATCACTGCCTAATTCAACGACAGAGAAAATTAATAATCGCCATTCCGAGTTCGCATTGACTCAACATAACACCGTCCCTGTTGTTTTTGAAAACGGGCTGGGTGGAAGAATGGAGTGGTGGAAAAAGGTAATGCCAGAGATTTCAAAAGACACCACCACATTCGCGTATAACCGCCCTGGTTATGGGAACAGTGATCCCGTATCGACTCCGCGTGACGGGTTGCACGTAATAGATGAATTGCGAATGCTTCTTCGAAGCAAAGGCCTGAACCCGCCCTACATT
Source organism: Giesbergeria sp. (assembly GCA_049291355.1). Taxonomy (GTDB): domain Bacteria; phylum Pseudomonadota; class Gammaproteobacteria; order Burkholderiales; family Burkholderiaceae_C; genus Simplicispira. The sequence continues at coordinate 5,248 of JBATPF010000325.1, read as the reverse complement.
CTAGTGGGGCACTCGCTTGGCGGTTTGTATATGCAGCTTTTTTCCCGCCGTTACCCAGATGAGGTGCGTGCGCTTATTCTCGTCGACTCCACTCACCCTAAACAATTGGAGGGTGACGGTTCCTTGGATAAGCAGTCATTTTTTGTTCGAGGTCTGCTTGGCGTTTTAGTAACAGGTACAGCTAAGGAAGAGCTTGACCTACTTTCCCAAACAGGCGAGCAAGTTCTCAGTCTTCCAACCTTACAAAACAAACGGGTGTTTGTTTTAAGTGCATCGGAGCCGATGAAAGAAAAATCACCGTTAGCGGACGATGCAAACGCAAAGCGTAAAGACATTGCCCAGCTTTACCCCGGCTCCCAACAAATATGGGTGGATAGCGGACATGGCATTCCATTAGAAAAGCCTGAGTCAGTTATCTCCACTATACGCGAGGCTCTTCAGATCAAATAAATATAACTTCATGCCATCGCATTGGGCTAATACAGTGCACCTGAATATTAGAGAAGCCATAAATGAGTGTTATAAAAGAAGCTGCGGTTGAAAATCTCGAACAAAATTTCGCAACTGATCTGATCTCGTTGAGAAAAACCGCATTTGTGGCGGGTGTTCTCTATTTAATAACCTTTGTTTCGATCCCAACCCTCTCTCTTTACAGTTCAGTGCACGACCCAAATTATATCGTCGGCTTTGGGCCAGATACTTCCGCTCTCATCGGTGCTTTGTTGGAGTTGATTGTTGCATTTGCCTGCATCGGCACCGCTATTACGTTATTCCCAATATTGATGAGGCAGAACGAAGGAGTAGCAGTAGGTTTTGTCGCCTCGAGAATTCTGGAGGCTTCAGCTATCTTTGTTGGCATTGCCTGCATACTGTCGATTGTGAGCTTGCGTCAGGCTGGCGTAGAAGAAAATGCTTTGGTTGCTGGGCAAGTGTTGATAACAGTTTATGATCGGACGTTTCTCCTTGGTCAAGGCGTCATGCCAGCAGTGAATGCCCTGCTGCTTGGCTCCTTACTATATCAATCTCGATTAGTACCTCGAACACTGCCATTACTTGGAATCATTGGCGCACCTTTACTCCTGGCAGCTCATGCTGCGGTGGTATTTGGCTTCATAGATCGGGTCTCTCCGCTAGCAGGGATTGCTGCGTTACCAATAGCTCTTTGGGAGTTGTCGTTAGGTATCTGGCTGGTTTTTAAAGGTTTCAATCCAATTGCTTTGGTTAATTTATTGGATTACAGGAAATTTCCACTTGAAAGAAATGCATAACAAGTTGCTGCATCGGACGCTTGCATGCTGCTCTCGTTTGCTGTCGCAACCGTTCCCAGCCAGCCAGCACCGCTGAGCAAGGCGTTGAAGGACAGCTTCTCCATGCCCCCACCGGCAGCTCCTGGCCTGGAACAGCCCAACGACCTTGCAGCAAAAACTGCAGATGGAACCGCAAGGCGCGAACATTCCCGCAGCGCCCTAGTCAAGCCCATTCCAATCGAAATTGATAGCTGGTAGCGCACGTCCATCATGCGCTAGAGGCCATTTTCTCTCAATATTTTCATCTGCTGCAGGCTCTTCGCGGCACGAGACCAGTCCAGGGTGCAGCGGTCCATGAGGCCGCGCCCTTTGTTCCGGGATGGAGGTCTGAGCACGCGTTTCGCTGCGCTGCATCGCGATCCGGCCGTTGCACTGCGCCCCCAAGGCCTGCACCGCTCCCGCTGCCAACGCCGTGGCCAAGCGCAGCGATGGCCCGAAAGGCGGTTTCGCTGCCAACCCCCGCTGGCCCTGCGCCGCTGGCGCTAGATCTCACTCATGCCGCAGCGCATCGATCGGGTCCATGCGCGCCGCGCGCCGCGCTGGGAAGTAGCCAAACAGCACACCAATAGCGGCCGAGAAAACGAAAGAGGCAACGTTCACCGCCGGGTTGAACAGGAAAGGAATCCCCATGACCCCGGAGAGCACCACCGAGGCCAGCGCTGCCAGCACGATGCCCACCAGCCCGCCCAGCGCCGCCAGCACCACAGCTTCAATCAGGAACTGCAGCAGCACTTCACGCTCCAGCGCGCCAATGGCCAGGCGCAGGCCGATCTCGCGGGTGCGCTCGGTCACGCTCACCAGCATGATGTTCATGATGCCGATGCCGCCCACCAGCAGGCTCACGGCGGCCACCGCGCCCAGCAGCGTGGTCATGATGCGGGTGGTGCCCGACAGCGTGTCCGCCAACTGCTTGGTGTCGAGCACGTTGAAATTGTCTTCGTCGGTGTCGGCGAGCTTGCGGCGCTCGCGCAGCAACTGCGACAGGCTCGTTTTTACCCGCTCGGCATCGCTGCCGTCGGCCATGGACACCAGCAGGGTGTTGACCTGCGTGTTGCCGGTGATGCGGCGTTGCAAGGTCTTGATGGGCATGAACACCATGTCGTCCTGGTCGTTGCCAAAGGCGCCCTGGCCTTTGGAGGCGAGCACGCCCACCACTTCGCAACTGATCTGCTTGACGCGCAACTGCTCGCCCAGCGCCGGGCTGCTGCCAAAGAGCTCACGCTGCACGGTATTGCCGATCAGGCACACGGCAGCGCCGGCGCGCAATTCGGCCTCGGTAAACACGCGGCCGCTGGACAGCGTCCAGTTGCCGATGGTGAGCCAGTCGTTGGTACTGCCGGTGATGGCGCTGGTCCAGTTGCGGCCGTTGGCTACCAGCGTGCCGCTGGAGCGCGATTCGGGCGCGGCAGCGGCCACACCACCGATCTGGCTGGCAATGGCCTCGGCGTCGGTGTCCTTGAAGGCCGGTGCACTCGCCCCGCCGCTGCCCGGGCCCATGCGCTGGCCGGGGCGCACCTGGAGCAGGTTGGTTCCCAGGCCAGAAATCTGGCTTTGCACTGCCAGGGTGGCGCCGTTGCCCACAGTGACCATGGTGATGACGGCGCTCACGCCGATCACGATGCCGAGCACCGTCAAAAAGGATCGCATCAGGTTGCGCCGGATCGAGCGCAGCGCCAGCAGCAGGGTGTTAAGCCACATGGGCAGCCTCCGTAGGCGCAGGTGCAGCCGCCTGCAAGCCCACCGGCGATGGGTTGCGCTCGTCGCTCTCGACCACGCCATCCACAAAGCGCACGATGCGCCGGGCGTAGGCCGCCATGTCGTGCTCGTGCGTCACCATGATCACGGTGATGCCCAGGTCGGCGTTCAGGTGCCAGAGGAACTCCATGATCTCCTTGCTGCGCGCGGTGTCCAGGTTGCCGGTGGGTTCGTCGGCCAGCAGCACGGCGGGTTCGGTCACGATGGCGCGCGCTATCGCCACGCGCTGCTGCTGCCCGCCCGAGAGTTCGCCCGGCGTGTGGTGCTCCCAGCCCTTCAGCCCCACGGCTTCCAATGCCCGCGCCGCCATGGCATGGCGCTTGGCTTTGGGTTCACCGCGGTAAATCAGCGGCAACTCGACGTTTTCCTGCGCCGAGGTGCGGGCCAGCAGATTGAAGCCCTGGAAGACAAAGCCCAGATAGCGTCGGCGCAGCCGGGCACGCTCGTCGCGGCTGAGCGACTGCACCTGCACCCCTTGAAACTCGTAGGTGCCCGTGGTCGGGGTGTCCAGGCAGCCCAGGGTGTTCATGGCGGTGGACTTGCCCGAACCACTCGGACCCATGATGGCGACGAAATCGCCCCGCGCAATGTCCAGGTCCACCCCCTTGAGCGCCTGGAAGGCGGTCGTACCCTCGCCATAGACCTTGGTAATGCCGCGCAAGCGAATCAGCGGCGTATCGGAGGGATTCACGCGCCGGCTCCGCCGCTGCGTTGCTCGGTGATGACAGGCAGGCCAGGCTCAAGGCCCTCGCCGCTCACCTCGGTCAGGCGCCCGTCGCTGATGCCGATGGTCACCTGCATGGACACGGGCTGGCCATCCTCCAGCACCCAGATCTGGCGCGCGCCAGGCGTCCTGGAGTCAGACCGCGCCATCTTGGTGCCGCTCCTGGGCGGGCGCGGCATCATCTTGGACAAAATGCCGCCGCTTTGTGCGCCGCCGCCCTTGGCCTGTGCACCGGCACCGGGCGAGAAGCGCAGTGCGGTGTTGGGCACGACCAGAACGTCCTTGCGTTCGGTGGCCACGATGGTGGCGACCGCCGTCATGCCGGGGCGCAATGCGAGGTCCGCGTTGTCGACATTCAGTGTGGTCACGTAGGTCACCACATTGTTGGTGCTGGTCGAACCAAAGGCCACGCGCTGGATGCTGGCCGGAAAGCGGCGTGTCGGGTAGGCGCTGACCGTGAAGCTGGCGTTTTGCCCGACTGCCACCGCACCTACATCGGCCTCATCCACACTGGCATTGAGCTCCAGTTGGGTCAGGTTCTCGGCCACCGAGAACAAGGTCACGGCCTGCAAGGATGCGGCCACAGCATTGCCTGGCTCGACCGAACGGCTGAGCACCACGCCGTCAATGGGCGAGCGGATCGACGCCTTGGACAGATTGGTCTCGTCGGTGGACAGCGTGGCACGCGCCACGGCCACATTGGCCCGGGCGCTGGCTTCTGCGGCCATGGCGCGGTCCAGGGTGGCACGCGCACTGTCGAGCTCGCTCGCCGAAGGCACCTTGCCGCCCGAGAGCTTCGCCACGGCCTCAAAACGCGCCAGTTCGGCGCGGGCTTCTTTGGTGGTCGCCACGCTCTGCGCCTGCGCAGCCTGCGCGGCCACCAGGGCAGCACGCGAACGCGTCACCTGGTCTTTGAACTTCGATGCATCCAGCTCCACCAGCACCTGCCCGGCCTTGACGCGGTCGTTCACATCGACCAGCACCCGCTTGATGGTGCCCGAGAGCTCGCTGCCGATGTTCACCGAGCGTGTCGGCTGCAGCGTGCCGTTGGCCGACACCGTCAAGGTGATGTTGCCTTTGGCGAGCGGCGTGGTGACATAGGCGGGCGCGGCTTTCACCGCCTTTTGCGCCTGCCAGTAATAAACGCCGCCTGCCGCCAGCAGCAGCGCGGCAAGCCCGATCCACAAGGAAGAGCGCCGCCACCAGCGCGGGGGTTTGTCTTCGCCCAGCAGGGTTTGCAAATTGGCGGGCGAGGCTGTCGGCGAAGTGGCTGTGTTCATGGATTGGGAATCTTGTGGTTCTGTGCCGGGCGGGGCAAGCCTCAAGGCTTGGCAGTGCCATCGGCGCCGGGGACCCAGCCGCCGCCCAGCGCCTTGTAGAGGCGCACATGGTCGGTGGCGAGGCTCGCTTGTGCGCTGGCGACGCCATCCTGGGCCGAAAGCAGCGTGCGCTGGGTGTCGAG
>JBATPF010000324.1:0-2087 GCA_049291355.1 Giesbergeria sp. | reverse complement strand
GGCCCACCCCGCCGGTGGTGCGCTGGCGGGCGCTGTCGGGGCGGGAAAAGGCCTGGGCGAGTTGCGCCAGGTGCTCGGGCAGCACGCCGGGGCCGTGGTCGCGCACTTCGATCTCCAGCGCATCGCCCTGCAGTTGCAAATGCAGTTCGGGCGGCGGCACGGCACCGCCGTCAGGGGCCTGGTTGGAGGGGTAGTTGTGGCGCAAGGCGTTGTCCAGCAGGTTACGCAACAGCAATCGCATGCGCGCACGGTCGAGCGCGAAGACAGGCAGGCCCGGCGGCGCATGGAGGGCAATGGCGGCGGCGCTGGCGTGGCGGTTGCCCAGTTCGGCCACCACCTCATGCGCCAACGCGGCCAGGTCTACGGGTTCGCGGTGCAAGGCGGCGTGGCTGCCAGCCAGGCGCTCGCTTTCCAGCAGGTCGGTAATGAGCCGCGCCATTTCGCCCAGATCGCGCAACAGGGCCTGACGCTGCGGGTCCACAGCAGGGGTTTCGGGCAACAGTTCGGCGTTCAGGCGGGCGCGGGTCAGCGGGCTGCGCAGCTCGTGGCTCATGGCCAGCAGCAGGGCGCGCTTGGCCTCTAACATCTGGTGGATGTCGCTGCCCATGGTGTTGATGGTGGCGGCCAGCTGCCCCAGTTCATCGGGCTTGTTCGCGCAGCGCACGGGAATGGGCTGCGCGAACGCACCCGCACCAAAACGCTCAGCGCCCGCGCGGATGTCGTCCAGCGGGCGCAGCAGGCGGCGCACATACAGGTAGGCCAAAGCGGTGAGCAGCAACAGCGCGCCCAGCGTGACCCAGGCGATGCGCGGGCGCTGCTGCCACGTCTGCATGTTCAGGCCAAACTCCAGCCGGTGGCCGTCGGCCGTGGTGCGCACCAGCAGACTCTTTGCTTCGTCGTTGTGGCGCCAACCAGGGTCGCGTGTCCAGCCGGGGTGTTGCGGGCCGGGCAACGAATCCCAATTCACCGTGGGGCCGGAGATACGCAGCGCAATGGGCAGGCGCGCGGTGATGGCCTGGGCGCGCTCGATGCTGGGCGGGCTGCCGACCTCGCGCGCCAGGTGGTCCACGTAATCGACCAATAATGGGCGGGCCGCATCGCGCCAGCCCACAGAAACCGCCTTTTGCACGCCACCGATAAAGGTGACGGCCATGGCCAGTGCCAGCAGTACAAACACCAGCACCAGGCGCAGGCGCAGCGAGCGGTGCACGGCCTGGCGCGCGCGGCGGTGCCAGGGTGCCTGGCCCGCAAACTTTCGCCTCATCCGAGCACCCGGCGCAGGGCCAGCGTGTAACCGGCATTGCGCAGCGTCTTGATGGCATCCAGCGGTTCGAGCTTCTTGCGCAGGCGGCTGACCACAATGTCCACCGCGCGGGTGTAGAGCTCGGCCTCGTGGCCGCGCAGGTCGTTGAGGATGTCGTCGCGGCTCAGCACGCGCCCGGCTTCTCTCGCCAGCAGGTGCAGCAGATCAAACTCGGTGCCGGTCAGATCCACGTCGCGGCCCAGGCACTGCACGCTGCGGCGCGCGGGGTCGATGCGCAGGCCGTCGAACTCCAACACGCCTTGCGCCTCTTGCGCGTCGCCCGGTACAGCCGCCTTCATGCGGCGCAGCACGGTCTGCAGGCGGGCGACAAGTTCGCGCGGCTCGAAGGGCTTGGGCAAATAGTCATCGGCACCCAGTTCCAGCCCCACCACGCGGTCCATCACTTCGCCGCGCGCGGTGAGCATGATGAGCGGGATGGCACTGGTGCGCCGGATGCTGCGGCACAGCTCAAAACCGTCCATCTCGGGCAGCATCACGTCAAGGATCGCGGCGTCAAAGCCGCCTTGACCCAGGCCTTGCAGCAACGCCAGGCCTTCGCTGGGCCGCAGCGCCTGCACCAGTTCCAGCTCGAAGCGCTGGAAGTAGGTGGCCAGCGGCGGGCCGAGCTGTTCGTCGTCGTCGATGAGCAGGATGCGGTGCATGGTGTGGGAATTCTCGCTTGAAGCTAAAACCATGCCATTCCCAGATCAAGCGTAAAGCCGGTGGTGGCGCTGAATGAGGCTGCGCAGGCGCCGCTGCCCGTCCGCCGCCAGCGTGTCAAAGC
>JBATPF010000323.1:0-37509 GCA_049291355.1 Giesbergeria sp. | reverse complement strand
GGTGTGCAGGCCAGGGAGCAGACGCTGCGCAATCACTGCCTTCAAATTGAGCGAGAGGTCCAGCAGAATTTGCGCGTGCGCCGTCTCCGGAAAGAAATTGAGGATGCGCTGAATCGACTGGCTGGCGTTGTTGGCATGCAGGGTGGAAACACACAGATGGCCGGATTCGGCGTAATGCATTGCGTGCTGCATGGTCTCGCGGTCGCGAATTTCGCCGATCATGATCACGCTGGGCGCTTCGCGCATGGCGTGGCGCAAGGCTTCGTCGTACGACAAGGTATCGAGTCCCACCTCTCGCTGGGTCACCAGGGAGCGCTGGTGCGTATGCACATACTCGATGGGATCCTCGATGGTGAGAATGTGACCCGGAATGCGCGCGTTGCGGTGGTCGAGCAAAGCGGCCAACGTGGTGGTTTTGCCGGCGCCTGCGGCGCCCACGGCCAGTACCAGTCCACGCTTGAGAAAGGCGAGCTGCTGCACCGCCGGGGGCAAGCCCAAGGCTTCAATGGAAGCGATGTGCGACGAAACATAGCGCACCACCATGCCGGGCTGTCCCCGCTGCATGTGCAGGTTGACACGAAAGCGCCCTGTCCCTGGCACCTGCAGAGCCAAGTCGCATTCCTTGCGGGTTTCAAACACCTCCGCCTGCGCTGCACTCGTCACCGACGCAGCAAAGGCCTGGATATCCGGCCCAGACAGAACGGCTTGCTTAAGCGCCAGATATTCCCCATGGCGGCGCACCGTAGGAGGTGCTCCTGCGATCAGGAACAGGTCGGAAGCCTCCTCGCGGACCATGGCGGTCAGCAGGTCGAGCAGAATTGCATCAGCCGGCCCCGCCGCGCCATGCAAGGGCTGCTCCCTGTCGCCACCCATCAGGCGCTCACCACCTCATCCGTGACAGCCTGGGCGTAGTGCCTGACCAGGCTGAGCAATTCCTCGTCGGAGTAAGGCTTGCCAAGATAGTGGTTGACGCCCAGTTCGATCGCGTGATCACGGTGCTTTTGTGCAATGCGCGAAGTGATCATGACGATGGGAAGATCGCGCAGCGTGGCATCGGCACGGATATTGCGCGCCAGGTCGAAGCCGTCCATGCGCGGCATCTCGATGTCCGACAGCACCACCGTGGGACGCTCTTCCTGCAGGCGTTCAAGCGCTTGCAGACCGTCGGCAGCGAGCGCCACGCGGTAGCCCTCGCGGAGCAGCAAACGCTGCGTGACGCGGCGCACGGTGATTGAATCGTCCACCACGAGCACCAACGGCACCTTCCCTGCTTGCGCCAGGGCGGCGGTCGGAACTGCGGCGCCCACGGTGCTTGGTTCGATGGCTGCCTCGGCATCCTGCAGACCCCGCAGTTGCTCTCCATACACGGTAGCCAACGCAACCGGGTTGTAGATCAGCACCACTGCGCCTGACGCGAGCACGGACATGCCGGCCAACCCGGGCAGCCGAGAGAGTTGTGGCCCGAGGTTTTTCACCACGGCTTCCTGGTTTCCCAGCACGTCGTCCACGTGCATCGCAATTCGCTGCGAGGCACTGCGGAAGATGACCACCGGACGCGTCTTGCCCGCACCTTCCTGGCTGCGCCTGGACGCCTGCAGAAGGGCCCCGGCCCAGAAGAAAGGAACGCTCTCGCCCGCAACGTCAAACTGACCCGTTTTGTAGGCCGCCTCGATATCGGCTACGGGCACCCGGCGAACCAGTTCAACGACATTGGCTGGCACACCAAATGCGAGTTCGCCAGCGCGCAGCATGACCACCTGCGTCACCGCCGTCGTGAGCGGAAGAACCATGCGGAAGGCCGCACCGGCGCCCGCCGCACTATGGGTCTCGATACGGCCGCCCAGGGCCTGAACCTCGGCACGCACCACGTCCATCCCGATTCCGCGGCCGGACAATTCTGTGACTTCGCTTGCTGTGGTGAAACCCGGCATGAAGATCAGGTTGGCCGCTTCTTCGTCGCTGGCATCGGACGGCGAAGCAATGATGCCCTGTGCAACCGCACGGCTTCGGATCGCCGCGAGGTCGAGGCCCGCGCCGTCGTCCCGGAATTCGACAGAAACGTCGTTGCCCTCATGGCGCAAAGCCACACTGACCGTGCCCATGGCAGGCTTGCCAGCAGCCGTGCGCACATCGGGCAATTCGATGCCGTGCGCCACACAGTTTCGCAGCAGGTGCTCGAAGGCAGGCGTCATGCGGTCCAGCACGCCGCGGTCCATTTCGATGGAGCCGCCGGTGATGTCCAGCTTGATCTGTTTGCCGGTTTCCTTGGACGACTGGCGCACCACCGCGTACAGCCGCTCTGCAATGCCCTCGAATTCCACCATGCGGGTGCGCAGCAAATCGCGTTGCAGCTCCCGCGCCTGCCGACCCTGGGCGATCAAATCGTCCTCGGTTCCTTCCACCACGCGCTGCAGGTTGCGCTGTACGGTCGCCACGTCATTGACCGATTCCGCCATCATGCGGGTCAGTTCCTGAACCCGCGTAAAGCGATCGAATTCGAGAGGGTCGAAACCCGCTGCACTGTCCTTTGACAAGGCCAGACGCGACTGCATCTGCGATTCGGACTGCACTTCAATGTCTCGCAGTTGCTGACGCAGGCGGTCAAGGTTGATCGAGAGATCGCCCATCGAGCCTTTGAGCAGCCCCAGTCGCGACTCCAGTCGTGAGCGGGTGATCATCACCTCGCCTGCCTGATTGACGAGCCGATCGAGCAATTGAGCGCGCACGCGGACCGAGTGTTGGGCCGCGGCACGCGCAGTCGATGCCTTGGGAGCGCCAAGCGGACGCACAAGGACCGAGGGCTGGACCCGGCTGCTCGGCGTTTCGGCTTCGTCAGGGGTTTGGCCAGGCGCCGCGTTGGCGGCCGCAAGCGGTTCTGCCGCGTCGTCCTTCAACTCGCCATCGACGGCGCGCAACACCCTGAAGTTCGCCTGCAGCGCATCGAAGCTCCCCAGCAGCGGCTCGATCTCCTCCGAGCTTACGGCTTCTGCGTCGAGCGCTTCGATGGCAGATTCGAGGCGGTGGGCCATTTCTCCAAGCCGCATTGCACCCGCAAGACGCGAACTTCCTTTGAGCGTGTGCAATGCCCGCAACACCTCGCTGCGCGCGCCCAGGTTGTCAGGGCGAGCAGCCCACTGCCGCAAAGCGCCGCCCAAATGCGGCAACAGCTCGGCGGCCTCTTCCTCGAAAATCGGAAAGAGGTCGGGATCGATGACGTCCAGAGCATCAATGTCGTCGTCGAGATCAGACCCGAGACTCATGGCTCGGGAGATCGCGTCATCGATCTGCTGCTCGCGATCGCGCACTGGGACGGAAAGCGCGGGAACGACAGTGCCCACCACGGGCGGCTGAGCTTCGGCGGGGACAAGCGCTTCTACCGGCTCTGCCTCCCGCCAATCACCCAGCTCCGCCGACCCCTGATGCGCTTCAGACGCTTCAGGCGCTGTGCCCTGCACTAGCGGCTCTTGTGCTGCAGGTTCTTTCTCAGAGCGGGCCTCAGCTTGGGCGTCCATGTCGGGCAGTGAGGGCGAGAGCGTCGTGCTGACCTCAGTTTCCAGAATCTCGCGCAGGTCCTGCAGCACCTGTGCATCGGGCTCCTTGAGAAATCCGGCAGCAAACTGGTGCAGCAGACGGCGGACTTCTTCGGCAGCGCGGAGAAACACCGCTGCCTGCTCCGGTTCACCCATGGGCTGCAGTTGCACGTGCTCCAGCGCGTGTTCAAGCAACCGTGCCGTTTGGGACAGGGCATCAAAGCCCACCGTCGCAGAACTGCCTGCCAGCGAGTGCGCCAAGGCGACTGCCGTGTCTGGCAAGCACTCGTGCAGTTCAAGTTCCCATTCCTGCAGGCAGGTGGTCAACCGACGCGACCATTCGTCGGCTTCGTTGAGATAAACGTTGTAGAGGGGGATGCCGATACTCAGGTCGCCAATGAGCTTGACGTTGTCGTCTGTGCTGGCTGCATCGCCTTGAGGCAGATCCTCCGCTGGTAGCTCTGGGAACGGCTCAGCAGCCTCGCCAGAGACATCGGTGTCTGCCACAAGCGGCAATTCAATGCGCTCGACGGATTGAGTCTCGTCAACCTGTTCAACGGAAATCAAATCAAGCGCAGGTTCGTTGAACTGCACCACGTCTTCTTCGCGCTCTGTCGCGTCCAACGCGGCCGGCTGCCCGGAGCGTTCTCCGCTTTCCACATCCGATGCCTCGAGGGCCGCTTCAAACTCAGCGAAATCGATGTCGCTTCCCGAAACGAGTGGTATCGGCTCCTGCGCGGTGTCGGCCGCATCCACCGAATCGCCCAGGACGGGGGCTAGATGCTCGGCGCTGATCTGGCTGGAGGCAAGCTCGGTCGCCGTTTCAACTTGCGCGACTGGCTCAACTTCTGGGAATGCAAGTGCATCTGCCGTGGGCAGGACATCTGCAGACAAGGCAATCGCCTCATTGGCGGCGCTGTCCAGCCCAGGCTGCTCAACCGGTTCGGCGAGCCCCTCGGCACTGCCGCGCGCAGGCGGCAAAACAAGGGGAAGCACATTGCCCTCCAGGCGCATGGCTTCGGCCACGCTGCGGAAGGCGTTGACATCCCAGGCCGAGTCGTCGCCGGCCGCAATGTCCAGAGCCCAGCGACCGAAACCGTCCAAGGCTTGGCGAGAAATCTCCAGTAAAGGGGGCTCCATTGGCTTTTGCTCGGCAAGCCATGCGTTGAGCAGCTGCTCCATGGACCAGGCAGCCTCACCGAAATTGTTCAGCCCCACCATGCGCGAGCTGCCCTTCAGGGTATGGAACGCCCGGCGCAAGGTGGTTTGTTCGCTCAAATCCCCAGGCGCAGCTTGCAAGGCAGACACAGCGCCCAGGCCGTTCTCCACCACTTCACGAGCCTCTTCAAGAAAGATCTCAAGCAGTTCGTCCTCGACTTCCGGCCCGCGCACATGAATCTGGGCGGCGGCCGGCTCAGCCGAGGCCGCAGCCAAAACCGCATCAGGCGGCGTAAGGCTTCCTTCGACAGACATCTCTGTCGTCGGGACCGATGCAGTTTCCACCGGTGGCAATTCGGGACTGGCCTCTGGGGAGGGTGCTGCAAGAGTCGCGTGTGTATCAACCCTCGGAACCACGTCGGGAAGAGGCACCGCAGCACGCTCTTCCACCTTGTGCGCCACATCTTCCGCGTCGACTGCGCTGTCCGTAGCACGCGTGCGTGCACGTCCAGCAATCAACCGAAGCTCGCCCAGTTCCTCGTCATAGACAAACAGTTTGCGCGCCATGGCACGCTGGTAACTGAGCATGTCAATCATGAAACCCAGCGCACCCAGGCTGTTGCCGAGTCTTTCAAAGAGTGCTTTGCGCTCGTCGGGGTCCACCACATCGCCGATCAGCAGCCGCTCGACCGTATCGCGCATTCGCAGCACGGCAAGTGAGGCCTGATCGAGCCCGAGCACCGAAAGCACGCCGCGCATCTGCGCCAAACGGCTCGGCACCGCAGCCAGCGGCGCAGTGTCTTCGGGATTTCGGAAAAACTGGTCCATGGAGCGTTCCGCTTCGCCCAAGGTGACGCGCAATTCATCGACGACGCTGCCCATGGTCTGGTGATCGCTGACACGGCGATACAGATCCTCCATCCACGACTCAAGAGGCTCTGGCTCCTTCCCAGCGCTCACTCGGTCCAGTCGCTGCGCCAAATGCCCTGCACGTGCAACCAACTGATCGTCGGCCGTGTCCGTCTCGTCGAGCGCCGCCTGCAAATATAGAACAGAGGTCGCAACCTCCATGGCCAATGCGGCCGAAGGCGGCTCGGCCGAGCGCACGGTCTGATCCAGCGTGCGCGTCAGTGCCTGAGCGAGACTTTCGCTGTTGCGGTTGAGTTTGCGCAGGGAATCGCAGACCAGGCTGAACTGATCCGCCGCAGGCTTGAGCTTGTTGCGGTCCCCGCCAGCAAGTGCCGACCAGGTTTCTGCGGCAGCCGCAATGCGCTTGCGTGCCTGCGCAAGAACGGCGGGATCGAAACGCCCAAAGCGCCTAGCTTCATAGTCGACCGGCTGAAAGCGTTGCAGGCCAAAAGACTGGCGCACCGCAGCCAAAAGCGGCAGCGATTCCCCCTCGCTCGGTCTCGCCTGAGCGCAGAAGAACAGCACATCCTGCACCAGACGGTCCGCAATCGCGTCCTCCCCGCGCGCCAGCGCCGCGTACTGCATGAGCACGCGCGATGCCACGCGCTTCACATACACGTCGGCGACAAACATGCCGCGAGAAAAAGCGTCGAAAAATGCCGCACAGATCTTCCAGAAGGCGCGGCCCTGGCGATCTTCCTGGGCGGCTGCCAGACCCAGTGACAGATCCGTCAAATCACGGGCAGCTTCGAAATCACCGTCCTTGACAATGCGCAGCACCGCCTGGTCAAGCCGGCTTCGCGTTTCCGGGCTATAGGCAACGGGCGCCTGCGAAATCGCAAAATCGGGCTCGCGAAAACGCCGCTCGGCGGGCCACAGGTCGGCCGGATGGACCCGCTCGGCCCCGGTCAAGGCCTGGACGTCGCGGTACTGAGGGAACAGCGCGACCGGCGAGACTGCCTTGCCTGCCAACACAATTTCAAGGTATTCGCTCAGGGCAAAGCTGGCACGCTCAATGGCACCGGCGGCGTCGTCGGTGCAAAGCTCCGGGCGCTGCACAAAGCGCTGCACCGCATTTTCCATGGCATGCAGCAACAGGGCAGGCGCCGTCATACCCACCATCTCCAGCGCACCGCTGGCCTGGTGTAGCTGCTGGCGTGCCATGCGCAAGGTGGCGGCGTCGAGGGTGGCGAGGTCAGACTCGCGCGCGATCTCTGCGTCGTATACAAATCGCCGCAGGGCTTTGACGGCTCCGTCGAGCGACTTGCGCAATTCGTCCAGCACCCAGGCCAAAGGCCCCAGGTCCAGTTCGCCGTGCCCACCCTCGGCTACGGCAACGTTGGCGACATCATTTGGCAACATGGATTCGTTCCCGGCGGCGCGCGGCCTGTTCAATAGTCAGACAGAGATCAGGCAATCTTGAAACGCGCAACAGATTGGCGCAGCTCTTCCGCCATCGTGGAGAGCTCGCGAACCTGCTGAGCGGTGGTGCGGGTGCCTTCGCCTGTTTGCTCGGTCACGGCAAAAATGTGCTGAATGTTGTCTGCCACTTCGTTGGCCAATGTGGCTTCGCGCGAAGTGGACGAGGAAATCGACTCGATCAGCTCGGCGAGGCGTCGGGACACCCGATCAATCTCCGACAGGGCCGTACCGGCGCTGTCAGACAGTCGCGCCCCTTCCACTACACCCTGCGTGGATCGTTCCATGGCGGCCACCGCGTCCTGCGTATCGGTCTGAATGGCTTTCACCAGGGCAGAAATCTGGCGCGTGGCATCCCCGGAACGCTCAGCCAGACGCTGCACTTCTTCCGCCACCACCGAGAATCCGCGTCCGGCTTCGCCAGCTGATGCAGCCTGAATGGCGGCGTTCAAGGCCAGCACGTTGGTCTGCTCGGTAATGTCCGAAATCAGCTCAGTGATTTCGCCAATCTCCTGCGACGACTCGCCCAGGCGTTTGATCCGCTTGGAGGTGTCTTGAATCTGATCGCGGATGGAGTTCATACCGCCGATGGCGTTCTGCACAGCCTGCAGACCCGAGTCAGCGGCCTGCAGCGACTGGCGTGCCACCGTGGCCGATTCCTGCGCCTGGGTAGATACTTCGTTGATGCGAGACGCCATGTCCAGCACCGAGCGACCCGTTTCGCGAATTTCGCGCAGTTGTTCCGTCGAGGCAGCGAGCAGTTCGGTAGACGTGTTGTCCACCAGCGCCGTGGTCTGTGCCACGCGTGTCGCCGTGTTTTGCACGCTGCCCACAATTTGCCGCAACTCTTCCACGGTGTAGTTGACCGAGTCGGCAATGGCGCCGGTGATGTCTTCGGTCACTGTGGCTTCCTGGGTCAGGTCGCCCTCAGCGACGGACTGCAGCTCGTTCATGAGTCGCAAAATCGCGGCCTGATTGGCGTCGTTGATGCGCTTGGCCTCGTGCTCCTGGCGTTGCGCATCCCGGTGCTGCGCTTCCGCAGCCTGCTGGCGACTGCGGCTGTCAAGCAATTGCACACGGGAGATACCCACGCCGCACAAGATCACAAAAAGACCGGCCAACACCAGCGCAGCGAGTTGCCCGGCACCCATGCCGGTCTGTGCCGTGAGGCGGTTTTGGAGAGCTTCGAGCTGGCGACGCAGCGGTTCGCTGTCGCCGATGATGGCGGTTTGCGCTTCACGCGCCGAGACCAAACCCTGCAGGTTGCCAAGAATGGCGCTGGCCTGCGTGCGCGTTTCTTCATACAGCTTGATGAGTGCGGTGAGTTGCTCGCGCGTCTGCGCGTCACGCGTCGCACTCAAACGCAACTCCGGACTGCCATCGAGCAGCCCCTGCGCGATTTCCTTGAACGAATTCAAGTCCTTGCCCAGCAGAAACACCGCCTCCGGGCTTACCCCCTCGGTGGTCTGAAACTCGTTGGCCGATTTGCCGATGCGTTGCGTCAGCATCACAAGCTGCCCAGCCGCTGAAATTTCTGAAGCCGGCGCATTTTGCTGCAGCTTGAGCGACGACACGGTTTCGGCAATCTCGAGAAGATCGGAAGACTGGCGGTTGATGGTGCGCAGCGCATCACCCACCTGCGTAAGAATTTTCTGCTGGCCCATCACAACAGTGGAATTGCGTTCGGCCCGCTCCATCAAAGGCTGAATCGATTGGAGGTCGGATTGATAGCTGACGCCGAGCTCTTGCACGCCCAGTTCGCTGTCGCCAGCCTGCAGAGCGCGCACGTTGCGGGCCAGCACCCCCGAACTCTCCACCACATCGGGGAAAGCCTGGGGGCTACCCACCAAGGCCTGAGAAACCGATTTGGCAAGGCGCTGAGACTGCATCAGCGACTGTCCGGTGGCCGCCAATTGCTGCGCCGACCGCTCGGACTGGCGCAAAACCCAGCCGGCAATCAATGCCAACAAAACCACGCCCAACGCCAAAAGCATCAGCAGTCTGCGCTGATGCTCTGCTGCCGTGGCCTCCCCCAACAAAGGCAAAGAGATGCGATCGATGGACGATTCCGGAAGTTCCACGTCTGCGGGATCGGGACTCCCCTGCACACTGTTAAGCGCATCGCCCGGATAGTGCTCACGCAGCGGATCGATCATGACAGGCCCCGTAGCGCCTTGCTCACCCGACAGTGCGCCGTCGTCGGTAGCGGCCGGAGTGCGATTGAACAGTTTTCCAAAATTTTGAGCAACAGACATGGAGCAGCCTTACAGAGAAATTCAAGCACTGATGCTCAGAAATGCGGGATGCTGCGAAAGCACCTGCAAATTGAGCTCCTGCCAGCGAGCGCCGCCAGCGTCAATATAGGTGGTCCCAAAAAAATCCGGGGCATCGTCGGCGGGAGGTTCGGAGTTCACAAACACCTCGGTACTGCGCAATCCGGCCAATCGATCGACGAGCAGTGCCGCATTCACTTCCAGCGCAGCATTCAACGCAAGCAGGCTGGACTCGCCGAGTGCCTGCTCACTGCGCACAGCGCCATGACCCAACAAACGCGCCAGGTCCACCACGCCCGTGAGGCCGCCCCGCAAGTTGGCCACACCCAAAAACCAGTCTTGCGTGTACGGCACGGCCTGCACAGATGTCCACGGGAAAATCTCACCCGCCTGCGCCAACGGCATCAAATAGTTCTGGCCGGCCGATTCCACCGCCAGCCAAGAAGAAACCGACAGATTTTCACTGCGCGCCGCCTGCAAGCGGCTGGCCAGACGAATTTGGAGTTCGCGGAGTGCTTCACGATTTGCCATAGAAATTCGACGCCGTTTAGTTCAGGGCGTCGATCTTGGCCTGAAGCTCTACGGGATCCACAGGCTTGGTGATGTACCCACGCGCACCCTGGCGCATCCCCCAGACGCGATCGGTTTCCTGATTCTTGCTGGTGCACATGATGATGGGCACATCGGCGTACAGTGGGTCGCGGCTGATGGCGCGCGTCAGCTGAAAACCGTTTTGGCCGGGCATGACCACATCCATGAGAATCAGATCTGGCTTCTCTTCGGCCAAACGCCTGAACGCCTCTTCGGCATTTTCCGCCGTTCGGACCTGCATGCCCTTTTTCTGCAACAAATCAGTAAGGAACATTAATTCGGTCTTCGAATCATCGACGACCAATACTTTCTGAATAGCCATCACATCGCTCCTTGGGAAAGACTGGCGAATTGCTGCACAGCTTGCAGCAATTGGTCTTTGGTAAACGGCTTGGTCAGATAATCCTGGCATCCAACCATTCTGCCGCGTGCCTTGTCGAATACGCCGTCCTTCGACGAAAGCATGACGACAGGCGTCTGCGCGAAATTGGGATTTCTCTTGATGATGGCGACCGTTTGATAACCGTCGAGCTTGGGCATCAAAATATCGCAGAAAATCACCTGAGGATGATAATCATTGACTTTTGCCAAGGCATCAAAACCATCGTCGGCAAGAAGCACTTCGTGCCCTCCCTGCTTCAGAAAAATTTCGGCGCTGCGCCGAATGGTATTGCTGTCGTCCACCACGAGCACTTTGAAAGAGGCACCGGTTGTAGTCAATTGTCACTGCTCCGATGGAAAATAAAACACGAGAGGCAGAGCCCACATTTCAAATCTGGACCATCTCGAAATCCTGTTTGCCTGCCCCGCATTCGGGACACAGCCAGCTGTCGGGAACCTGCTCCCATGACGTGCCCGCAGGTATCCCCTCTTCGGGATAACCCTTGGCCTCTTCATAAATCCATCCACAAATCAAGCACATCCAGGTTTTTGGTTCGGTCACAGCTTAAGGGGGCTTCACATAGAATGCAACGATTGTATCTAGGCAAAACAGCAGCCTGCCGTTTTTGCACCACCCTCCCCTGCGCCATTAGGGTTCATGACGGACAACTCCCTTTTCGCTCCCAAACCAGACCTGGCAGCCAA
The DNA here is from genome assembly GCA_049291355.1 of Giesbergeria sp. Classification (GTDB taxonomy): domain Bacteria; phylum Pseudomonadota; class Gammaproteobacteria; order Burkholderiales; family Burkholderiaceae_C; genus Simplicispira. The sequence continues at coordinate 26,543 of JBATPF010000323.1, read as the reverse complement.
GCTGGCGCAGACGCGCACCCCGGCCTGTGTGATGCTGATCAATGCCAACGACCCGAGCGGAGCTGCGGGCCTTACGGCCGACATTGCGACGACGGCCTCGGTGGGAGGCCATCCCGTCGCCATAGTGGCAGGAACCTATATCCGCGACACCGCGCAGATCTTCGACTATTACGCACTCGACGACGAAGCGGTCATGGAGCAGGCACGGGCGGCGCTTGAAGATCTTCCAGTACAAATCATCAAGATCGGCTTTGTCGGCACGCCAGAGAACCTCAGCGCGTTGGCCGAACTGATGTCGGACTACCCCGAGCTGCCCGTGGTCTCGTACATGCCCAACCTGTCGTGGTGGGAGGAAGAGCGCATCGATCTCTATCTGGATGCGTTCAGAGAACTTGTGCTACCGCAAACCACAGTGTTGGTGGGAAACCACAGTACCCTGTGGCGTTGGCTGCTGCCGGACTGGGACAAGGACGTCAGCCCCGGGCCGCGGGACCTTGCCGCAGCGGCTGCGGAAGTGGGCGTGCCCTACACGCTGGTCACCGGAATCGCCCTGCCGGAACAGTTCGTGGACAATGCGCTGGCCTCGCCCGAGACCATTCTCTGCAGCGGGCGCGTCGAACTGTTTGACGCCACTTTCACCGGCGCCGGCGACACGCTTTCTGCGGCCCTTGCCGCCCTGCTGGCAACGGGGTGCGATCTGACTGAAGCCTGCACCGAAGCCCTGGGCTATCTCGACGGCTGCCTTGAAGCAGGGTTTCGGCCCGGCATGGGACATGTGGTACCCGACCGCATGTTCTGGGCAGAGACCGATGATTCCGACGAGCCCACCCCCGACAACGAAGAACCGCCAACCGCCATCGAGTTTGGCCTTCCCCCGCATGACACAAAACACTGACCGCAATCTTTCACTTTTCGAGCGTGCCAAGGCTGTGATCCCTGGCGGCGTCAACTCTCCGGTGCGCGCCTTCAAGGCGGTGGGCGGCACGCCACGCTTTGTCCAACGCGCCCACGGCGCTTATTTTTGGGACGCCAACGGCCAGAAGTACATCGACTACATCGGTTCGTGGGGGCCAATGATTCTGGGCCACGGCCATCCCGCCGTGCTGGAGGCCGTTCAAAAGGCCGCGCTCGATGGTTTTTCCTTTGGGGCCCCCACCGAGCGGGAGGTACAACTGGCCGAGGCCATCATTGAGCGGGTGCCGTCGATGGACATGGTGCGGCTGGTCAGCTCGGGCACCGAAGCCGGCATGAGCGCCATCCGCCTGGCGCGCGGCGCCACAGGGCGCAGCAAGATCCTCAAATTTGAAGGTTGCTACCACGGCCATGCCGACGCGCTGCTGGTCAAGGCCGGCTCGGGCCTGGCTACCTTTGGCAACGCCACCAGCGCGGGCGTGCCGCCCGAGGTGGTGCAGCACACCCTGGTGCTGGAGTACAACAACGTCGTTCAGCTGGAAGAGGCCTTTGCCCTGCATGGCCGCGAAATTGCCTGCCTGATGATGGAACCCATTGCCGGCAACATGAACTTCGTGCGCGCCAGCGTCGAGTTCACCCGCCGCTGCCGCGAGCTGTGCACCGAATACGGCGCGCTGCTGGTCTACGACGAAGTCATGACCGGCTTTCGCGTGGCGCTGGGCGGCGCGCAAAGCGTCTATGCCCAGCACATTCCGGGGTTTGCACCCGACATCACGGTCATGGGCAAGGTCATTGGGGGCGGCATGCCGCTGGCGGCCTTTGGCGGCCGGCGCGAGGTCATGGAGCAACTCGCACCACTGGGCGCCGTCTACCAGGCCGGCACGCTCTCGGGCAATCCGGTGGCCACGGCCTGCGGTCTGGCAACGCTGCAGGAAATCTCCAAGCCAGGCTTTTACGACGCGCTGGCAAGCCGCACGCGGGCGCTGGTCACGGCACTGGAAGCCGCAGCGGCCGACGAGGGCGTTCCTTTCTGCGGCGACAGCGAAGGCGGCATGTTCGGCTTCTTCCTGCTGCCCGAATTGCCGCAAAACTACGCGCAGGTGATGCGCACCGAGGGCGCACGCTTCAACCGCCTGTTTCACGGCTTGCTCGATCGCGGCGTCTACATCGCGCCTGCGCTGTACGAGGCCGGGTTTGTCAGCGCAGCCCATACCGACGAAGACATCGCTGCTACCGCAGCGGCGGCCCGCGAAGTATTCAGAACGCTATAAATTAGATAGCTTTTAACGCTTTATACATAAGCGCTAGAGGCCAAAAACACCTAAATTTTTCTCTCCCCTCGCCCATCCATGTCCGCTGCGTTCAAGTTTCTGTTTGCCTCGCTGGTTCTTGCCATCAACACCCTGGTGCTGGTCCCATCCATGATTCCAGTGGCGCTCGTCAAACTGGTGCTGCCGATGCAGGGTGTGCGCCGCGCCTGCGATCGCGCCTTGATGGGCATTGCCGCGTTGTGGATGGACATCAATAGTTTCTGGCTCAGTGCTGTGAACCGCGGGCACTGGGATGTGTCCGGCGTAGACGGACTGGACCCGCGCGGCTGGTACCTGGTGGCCAGCAACCACCAAAGCTGGGTGGACATCGTGGTGTTGCAGCGGGTCTTCAACCGCCGCATTCCCATGCTCAAGTTCTTTACCAAGAAAGAGCTGATCTACGTGCCGGTGATCGGCTTTGCCTGGTGGGCGCTCGACTTTCCTTTCATGCAGCGCAAGGGCGGAGCCAGCGCACGGGCCGACATGGAAGCGGGGCGCAAGGCCTGCGCCAAGTTTCGCCTGGTGCCGACGTCGGTCATGAGCTTTGTGGAGGGAACCCGTTTGACCCCGGCCAAACACGCCAAGCAAAATTCTCCCTACCGCCACTTGCTCAAACCCAAGGTGGGTGGCATTGGCATGGCGCTGGAGACACTGGGCGATGCGTTCACGGGCTTTCTTGACGTCACCATCGTCTACCCGCAGGGCACGCCGACCTTCACCGACGCCATGGCGGGGCGCATGGGCAAGGTGGTGGTCCGCGCCCATCTGCGTGCCATCCCGCCGCAAGTGCTGCCTCCCGCTAACGAGCCCGTCCCCCGCGCTGCGGTGCAGGCTTGGGTGAATGAGTTGTGGCAGGCCAAGGACGAAGAGATCACCCAGCTCCTGGCCCCCGGCAAAACTCCAACTGCCTGATCGCTTTCGCTCGTGCCCAACAAAAAAGCGGCCTCGGGCCGCTTTTTTGTTGAAGCGCTGGCGAATTCAGTGGCGAAAGTGCCGCACGCCAGAAAACACCATGGCCACGCCACGCTCGTTGGCGGCATCAATGACTTCCTGATCGCGCATGCTGCCGCCGGGCTGGATGACGCAGCTCGCGCCCGCGTCCACCACCACGTCCAGGCCGTCGCGGAAGGGGAAGAAGGCATCGCTCGCCACGGCCGTGCCTTGCAAACTCAAACCCGCATGCTGCGCTTTGATGCTGGCGATGCGGGCCGAGTCCAGCCGGCTCATCTGCCCGGCACCGACGCCCATGGTCATGCCGCCCTTGCAGAACACGATGGCGTTGCTTTTGACGTACTTGGCCACCTTCCAGGCAAAGAGCAGATCTTCCATCTCTTCGAGCGTGGGCTGCTTCTTCGTCACCACCCTGAGGTCCATGAGCGAAAGCTCGTGGTTGTCGGCCGTCTGCAGCAGCAGGCCCGAGCCAATGCGCTTGGCGTCCATGGCGTTGCGGCCGCGCTCCCAGTCGGTCTTGCCGCCATGCGCAGGCAGTGCAATCTTGAGCAAACGCACATTCGCCTTCGCTTTGAACACCTCCAGCGCCTCGGCCGTGAACTCCGGGGCCATGAGCACTTCGACGAACTGTTTGCTGATCTGTGCAGCCGCACCCCCATCGAGCGTGCGGTTGAGCGCGATGATGCCGCCAAAAGCGCTGGTGGGATCGGTCTGCAAGGCCTTGGTGTAGGCACCAAGCGCGTCCAGACCCACGGCCACGCCACAGGGGTTGGCGTGCTTGACGATGACGCAGGCGGCGGCCTCAAAGGTCTTGACGCATTCCCAGGCGGCGTCGGCGTCGGCAATGTTGTTGTAAGAAAGCTCTTTTCCCTGGAGCTGCACAGCTGTTACCAGTGAACCGGGCGCGGGGTGCAAATCGCGGTACAACGCGGCCTGCTGGTGGCTGTTTTCGCCGTAGCGCAGGTCTTGCACCTTGGTGAAGATGCCATTGCTCTGCCCAGCAAACAGGGTGCGCTGGGGCACATAGGTTTCCGACAGCTTTTCAGCTTCGAATGTGACCGACGACAAATAGTCGCTGATGGCACCGTCGTACTGGGCGACGCGGTTGAACGCGGCCACCGACAGCGCAAAGCGCAGCGGGTCGGAGAGCTTCCCGTTCGCTTTCAGTTCCTCCAGCACGGCGGGGTACTGCGAGGCATCGGTCAGCACGCCCACGTCCTTCCAGTTCTTGGCAGCGCTGCGCACCATGGCCGGGCCACCGATGTCGATGTTCTCGATGGCGTCGGCCAGCGTGCAGCCGTCCTTGGCCACGGTGGCTTCGAACGGGTAGAGGTTGACCACCAGCAGGTCGATGGTGTCGATGCCGTGCTGTTTCAGCGCCGCCATGTGCTCGGGCAGTTCGCGCCGGGCCAGCAGGCCGCCGTGCACTTTGGGGTGCAAGGTCTTGACGCGGCCGTCCAGCATTTCGGGGAACTGGGTGAACTCGGCCACCTCGGTGACGGGCAGGCCCTGCTCGGCCAGCAGCTTGGCGGTGCCGCCGGTGGACAGCAGCTTGATGCCCAGCGCGTGCAAGGCTTGCGCGAATTCGACGATGCCGGTCTTGTCGGAGACGGAGAGGAGTGCATTCATGGCTTGGGCCGCAGAGTTTTGAATAAAATTCGGCTCTAGCGCTTATCCAGCAAGCGCTAGCAGCTATCAAAGGATGAGCAATCTCAAAGCAGCTTGTGCTCCAGCAGCTTTTTTCGCAAGGTGTTGCGGTTCAGGCCCAGCCATTCGGCCGCGCGCGACTGGTTGTTGTCGGCGTGGCTCATCACCACTTCGAGCAGCGGTTTTTCGACGGCGCGCACCAGCATGTCGTACATGCCGTCGGGCGCCTCGCCGTCCAGATCCTGAAAATAGCTGTGCAGACTCTCTCGCACGCATGCATCAATGTGTTGCCGGCTCATACCGCCCATCCCTCTGTTTCTTGTATTTCGTCGTTGGCCGCCGCGCGCATTGGCGGCAGCCGGTCCATTTCGCTGCCCAGGCCCTGCAAATACTCGGCCACCGCACGGTGTTGCGCAGCGCTGTCGTCCAAGCTGTTCATGCGCTGGCGAAAGGCCTCTCCGCCGGGAAGCGCCCGCAGATACCAACCAATGTGCTTGCGCGCACTGCGCACGCCAGTTTCTTCACCGTAGAGGCGGTAGTGGTCTTCCAGATGCGCCAGCAACACCCGCTCCAACTCGGCGATCAGCGGCGGCGCAAGCTGTTCGCCGGTCGCCAGAAAGTGTCCGATTTCGCGAAAAATCCAGGGCCGGCCTTGGGCGGCGCGCCCGATCATCAAGGCGTCGGCGCCGGTAGCGGCCAGCACATCGCGCGCCTTTTGCGGCGAATCGATGTCGCCATTGGCGACCACGGGGATGGACACCGCCGCTTTTACGGCCGCCACCGTTTCGACTTCGGCGGCGCCGCGGTAACCCTGCTCGCGCGTGCGGCCGTGCACGGTCAGCATGGCGATCCCGGCCGCTTCAAACTGGGTGGCAAGCGCCACCGCATTCTTGTGCTGTTGGCACCAGCCGGTGCGCATCTTGAGGGTAACGGGCACGCCGCGCGGGGCGCAGGCGTCCACCACGGCGCGGGCAATGGAGACCGCCAAGGCTTCGTCCTGCATGAGCGCCGAGCCGGCCCATTTGTTGCACACCTTCTTGGCCGGGCAGCCCATGTTGATGTCGATGATCTGTGCGCCGCGCTCCACGTTGTGAACGGCCGCCTCGGCCATCATCGCGGCGTCGGTGCCGGCAATCTGCACCGCAATCGGGCCCGGTTCACCGCTGTGGTCGGCGCGGCGTGAGGTCTTCAGGCTGTTCCACAAGTCGCGCCGCGAGGTCACCATTTCGCTGACCGCGTAGCCCGCGCCAAGCGACTTGCACAGCATGCGAAACGGCCGGTCGGTGACGCCCGCCATGGGCGCGACAAACAGCCGGTTGGGCAACAGGAAAGACCCGATGTGCATGAAAATCCGAGAGCGCGCAGGAGGAAGAGGCGGCATTGTAGCTGCTCAAATTTTCAGCACCCTGACCGACGCTCCGCGCGCCGAGAGCAAGTCCTTCCTCAGCGCTCAGTGCGCGGCGATCTCAAGCGCGGACGCAGGGGCCGGCGAGTAGTGCCGCCCATCGGCGGACAGTGGTTGGAAACGATGGCGCAGCAGTGCCGCGCGCAGCCAACGGCGGTTGTGGAGCACGTCGGGCGAGAGCTCAGCGTGAGCGGCTGCACCGGGCGCATCCCCCATTTCCACGGGCTCACCATCGGCCAGTGGCCCACGCAGCACCTGGCTGGCACGGGCCGAATCGAGAACGAGCAATTGCACCGTCCAATCATCGGGCTTGCGTGCACATTGGGCATGCAGCGCCAGGCCCTGCGCGCGCAGATCAGTCACCAGAGCGCGCCAATTCGCTTCCTGCTGGCTGGCAACGGCGCAGCCGGTTGACGCTCCACCCAACGGCATGCCGCCTGCAAAGGACGCAGGCCCTTGAATGCAGCCAGCGGTCAGAACGACGAGCAGCAGGCCTACGGCGCTGACTGAAGCAAATCGGTACGTTGAACTCATGACTGGCCTTCCCCTCGTGCCTAGCAAAAGCCCCACGATACAAAGCGGCTGCTTCGCGGTCTTGCGTTTCTGCCGCACAAGGCCGTAGGACTGGGCCGCGCGCCGAATGGCAGACCTTGGCGCGCCGCCTAAACTCGCTCCCCTATGGAAGCTTGGTCACAGTTGCTGGAATGGCTTGCCCTGCCGCAGTTCGGGCTTAGTACGGTGCTGGTGGTTTCTTTTGTCTCCGCCACGCTGCTCCCGCTGGGTTCTGAGCCGGCCGTCTTCGGACTGATTCAACTCAACCCGGAGCTCTTCTGGCCGGCCATTTTGGTAGCTTCGGCTGGCAACACGCTGGGCGGTGCAGTCAGCTGGTGGATGGGCCGGGGCGCGCACAAGGTGACAAACCGGTTGCGCGGCAGGAAGACCGAATCGCGGGCGCTGGCATGGCTCGAACGCTTTGGCGCGCGCGCCTGCCTGCTGAGCTGGTTGCCGGTGGTAGGAGACCCCCTTTGCGCCGCGGCCGGCTGGCTGAAGCTGCCGTTTTGGCCCTGCGTTTTCTATATGGCGATCGGCAAGTTTCTGCGCTACCTGGCCATGACCACGGCCTTGCTGGCCATGGTGCCAGGAAAAAGTGAGGGGCTCGCTCAAATGCTCTTTTTTTGGTAGCTATATATACCCTATAGGCGGGCGCTGGAGGCAAAAATCAAGAGTGATTAAGCGGCGCGCGGGTGCTCTCGATGAAGCCGGCTTCTTCAAGAAGCAGAAACTCTTCATCGGTTCCTTCACCTGTGTCTTCGCTCTGCGCTTGGCCTGTGGCAACAAAATCTGCCTCCTTGCTGCGCTCCACCGGCTCCTCGACGACGACTTGATTGCGTCCGCCTTCCTTGGCGAGATAGGTGGCGGTGTCGGCACGCGAGAAGAATTCAAGCACTGATTCGCCGTGGACGTACTGCGTCACACCGATCGACACCGTCACCCGGCAACGCATGCCATCGGACCACACATGGTCCTCTACCTGGGCACGCACGCGCTCGCAGGTGTTGAGCGCCGGCAGCAGCGAGGTGCCAGGGAAGATCAGCAGAAACTCCTCACCCCCGTAGCGACCGAATAGGTCTTCGTCCCGCACGCTTTGCTGGGCCACGCGCGAAAAGGTGCGCAGCACTTCGTCTCCGCCCAAATGCCCCATTTCATCGTTGATGCGCTTGAAATGGTCCAGATCCAGAATCGCAATGCACAGCGGCAAGCCGAGCTCGTCGGCCAATTGCTTTTGCTCTTCCAGCGCTGCGACGATGTAGCGCCGGTTGTAGCAGCCCAGTTGCGGATCGCGGCGCGCGTCCGCCTCGATGGTGCGAATCTTTCGGCTGGCCTGGTTAAGCACCATGTGCAACAAAGGCACTTTCCCCGTCAGATACACAAAGCCGGGAAGCGCCACGGCCAGGGCGGCAAAGTGCATGGCTTCGAGCTGGAGCAGAGCGGGGTTCTGCTGCTCGAAAAAATGCAAGGCCATCACGCCCGCGTAGCCCAGCAACTCGGCGGCGATCAGCACAAACGCCGTGTTGCGCGAAATCCGGTACATGCCGTACGCGAGAGTCACAAAAGTAAAGGGTGCCAGCAAGATCTGCATCGCTGGGTCCAGGTACACCAGCGCCAGCATGGCCCCCAGACAACACACAACAATGGGGAGTTTCAGGCGTTTTTCACGAAACTTGAGGTGCAGGCCAGTACGGAACAGCAACAGAAATACGGCCAATCCCACCACCACCATGCCAAGCAACACGAGCAGCGTGCGCATCTGCACAAAGCCCAGCAGATGAAAGATCAGTGCCACGGCCCCAAAGCCACCGATCAGCGCCAACACGATCACCCATTTTTGCGCGTTCGAGCGTTGGCGGCGCAATCGCACGGCATCCGACTGCCGGCGCGAAAACTGCCCCGAATGGTCCGCCGAATCATTGAAGCCCGACGCCATGGTGTCGGACAAGGGGAACCCTTCGCTCATTGCGAAACCCATGTCCCGGCGCGCCGAGAACAGTGATCGGAAACCGAATGCACCCATGACATTTGCCGCTGAATGAAAGCGGGAGAGTTACGGAACCGCGTAGAAGAACCTTTTCAGGAACCGGCGAGGGCCAAGCCCGAAGATAACAGCTTGCGGGAAATTAGTACGGATTGTTACAACCGCCTACCTGGGAGTTTGCCACTGATCAGACGTTAAACAGAAAATTCAGCACATCGCCATCTTTTACGATGTATTCCTTGCCTTCGGCGCGCATCTTTCCAGCATCTTTTGCACCCTGCTCGCCTTTCAGTGCAATGAAGTCATCGAACGCAATCGTCTGCGCCCGGATAAAGCCCCGCTCGAAGTCGCCATGAATGACGCCCGCGGCCTGCGGTGCGGTGTCGCCAATATGGATGGTCCAGGCGCGCACTTCCTTGACGCCTGCGGTGAAATAGGTCTGCAGGCCGAGCAACTTGAATGCGCCGCGAATCATCCGCGCCAGGCCAGGCTCGCTCTGGCCCATCTCCGCCAGGAACATATCGCGGTCTTCGTCGCTCATCTCCGCCATTTCCGCTTCAATCTTTGCGCAAATAGCCACCACCGGGGCATTCTGGCCGGCAGCATAGTCCTTGAGCCGATCCAGATAGGGGTTGTTCTGGAAGCCGTCTTCGCTCACGTTCCCAACAAACATGGCGGGCTTGGCCGTAATGAGGCAAAAAGGCTTCAGAAGCAGCAATTCTTCCTTGCTCATTTCTACCGAACGCGCAGGCTTGCCTTCGTTCAGCGCCTCCTGGATGCGCGTGAGCAAGGCCACCAGCTTGGCGGCTTCTTTGTCATTGCCCGACTTGGCGGCCTTGCTGTAGCGGTTCAGCGCCTTGTCCACTGTCGTCAGATCGGCCAGGCACAACTCGGTCTGGATGACCTCAATGTCCGAAATTGGATCGACCCGACCAGCGACGTGGATGACGTTGTCGTCGTCAAAGCAGCGAACCACATTGACGATGGCGTCCGTCTCGCGGATGTGCGCCAGAAACTGGTTTCCCAGGCCTTCCCCCTTGCTTGCGCCTGCCACCAGACCGGCAATGTCTACGAACTCGACAATGGCAGGAACAATGCGTTCGGGTTGGATGATCTCGGCCAATTGCTGCAAGCGCGGGTCCGGCACTTCCACCACTCCCACATTGGGCTCGATGGTGCAAAAGGGATAGTTCTCGGCCGCGATGCCCGCCTTGGTCAGCGCGTTGAAAAGGGTGGACTTGCCGACGTTGGGCAGGCCCACGATGCCGCATTGGAGGCTCATGAAAATCCTTGTGGTGAGATCGCGCGCCGCGAAAAGACATTGCCGAGCTGCGGGCCGAAGCAACGCGCAACGCGGGCAGGCTTGCGCGGGCAAGCCTATGATTTTAGCCGCCAGCCCGACCGAGAGCAGGCTTCTACAATCCCCCGATGGCCAAGTCCTATGACATCTGTATTCGCGGCGCAGGCATTGTGGGCCGCACCTTGGCATTGCTGCTGGCGCGCGAACGCTTCAGTGTTGCCCTGGTGAACGATCCCTCCGCGTCGGACACCGGGCATGCCGACATCCGTGCCTATGCGCTCAACGCGGCCTCTCACGCCTTGCTGGAGTCGCTGCGTTGCTGGCCCGAGCCAGAACACGCCACCGCCGTACTGCACATGCATGTCTGCGGTGATCGCGGCGGCAACGTGCGCTTCGACGCTGCAGCCCAGCAGGTTCCTGCGCTGGCATGGATCGCCGATGTGCCTGCTCTGGAAGCCCGCCTGGCCGAAGCGGTGCGCTACCAGCCGCGCGTCGAGCAGGTGGCGAGCCCCGTCAGCGCGCCCTTGACCGTGGTTTGCGAGGGACGCGCCAGCCGCACCCGCGACGAGCTGGGCGTTCGATTTGACGCCTCGCCCTATCCGCAAACGGCCATTGCGACGCGCATTGCCTGCACGCTGGAACACCAGCAGACGGCGCGGCAATGGTTTTCGGCCGACGGCATTCTGGCTTTTCTGCCGCTTGGCGGCGCGCACGGCAAGGAAGTCGCGGTGGTCTGGTCCGTTGCGCCCGAGCGTGCCAGCGAACTGCTTGCGCACAGCGATCAGGTCTTTGCCAGCGAACTCGCGCAGGCCAGCGGCGGTGCCTTGGGCACCCTGCAAGTGCATGGTGAGCGCCGTGCCTGGCCGCTGCAGCTGGCACGGGCCGAGCGCTGGTGCGGACTGGTCGAGGGTGCGACCGGCGCCGGGCAGGCCTGGGTGCTGGCAGGCGACGCTGCCCATACCGTGCATCCCCTCTCCGGCCAGGGGCTCAACCTGGGCCTGGGCGACGTGCAGGCGCTGGCCCGGCTGCTCACCGCGCGCAGCAGTTGGCGCAGCGTGGGCGATCTGCGCGTCCTGCGCCAGTACGAGCGCGAGCGCAAAAGTGCCTTGCTGCCCATGCGCCTGACCACCGACGCCCTGGCCCAGTTGTTTGGGCGCCCCGAAGTGCCTTTGCAAACGCTGCGCAACTGGGGCATGCAAGGTTTTGACCGCAGCGGCCCACTCAAGCACTGGATGGCGCGCCAGGCCATGAATACCGACCCGGCTGCACGCTCTGCAGCATTTCAAGGAAAAACTGACCCATGAAGACTCTCCATTGGCTGCTGGCCAGCGCGGCCTTGGCCACCAGCTTGCTCGCTTCGGCGCAAGAAAGTGCTATTCGAAAAACGCTGGCCGAACGCATTCCGCAGCTGGAAAAAATTGACGAGGTTCAAAGCACACCCATGCCCGGCTTGTACGAGGTGCGCATGGGGACCGATGTGTTCTATACCGACGCCAAGGGCAACTACCTGATCCAGGGCGAGTTGATCGACACCAAGGCGCGCCGCAATCTCACGGAGGACCGCATTGCCAAACTGAGCGCAGTCGATTTCGCCGCTCTGCCGCTAGCCGACGCGTTCACCGTCGTTCATGGCACGGGTGCGCGCAAGCTCGCCGTCTTTGAAGACCCCAACTGCGGCTACTGCAAGCGTTTCGAGCGCGATTTACAGAAGGTTCAGGACGTAACGATCTACACCTTCCTCTACCCCATTCTCAGCCCCGATTCGGCCGAGAAATCACGCAATATCTGGTGCGCAAAGGACCGCGTGGCTGCGTGGCAAGACCACATGCTGCGCGACAAAGTCACCCCCCCGGCCAGCTGTGATACCAGCGCCTTGCAGCGCAACCTGGCGTTTGGAAAGAAATTCAAAATCACTGGCACGCCAACGCTGATTTTTGTCGACGGCAGCCGCGTCCCAGGGGCCATCAACGACACGGAAGTTGAAAAACGATTGGCACAGGCGCAATCGTCTGCGAAATGAATGCCCGCAGCGGCAGTTGCGTCACGCCCGCAAAAGGGCTTTCGGCAGCCGTGCACTTTTGCATTGAGCTGCGGGATCTGCATGCCCACCTCTTCGCCGTCACCCTGCGCTTGCCGCAGCCGCAGGCGCACCAAACGTTCCAGCTGCCGGCATGGATTCCGGGCAGTTACCTGCTGCGCGAATTTTCCAAGCACCTGCAGGGATTGCAGGCTTGGCAAAACGACCAACCGATCCGCTTGACGCAGTTGGACAAAGGCACTTGGCGCGCCGATTGCGCAGGCGATGCCGCTCTGGAGTTGCGCTACGAGATCTACGCTGCCGACGCTTCCGTGCGCAGCGCATGGCTGGACGCCTCACGCGCATTTTTCAACGGCACCAGCGTGTTCTTGCGTGCGCTTGGGTTTGAACACGCTCCCCACAGTGTGGAGATCGTCGCACGGCCCGGAACGCCTGACTGGCGCCTCGCCACCGCACTGCACGCCGAGCAAACAGACAATGCGGGCTTTGGGCTCTACAGCGCCTGCAACTACGATGAACTTGTGGACTGTCCCGTTGAAATGGGGCCCTTCTGGGAGGGAGTTTTCGACACGGGCGGCATCCACCACCGCTGGGCGGTGAGCGGTGCGGCACCATCCTTTGACGGTGAGCGCCTGCTGGCCGACGCACAAAAAATCTGCGCTGCAGCCATCGCGTTCTGGCACGGCGCCGACGTGCCGCCACTGCGCGACTACGTCTTTTTGCTCAACACCGTCGACGACGGCTACGGCGGGCTGGAGCACCGCCGTTCCACCGCACTGATCGCCGCCCGGCGAGACCTTCCGCGCAGCCAAGGTGACGGCGGAGCCGCCTGGAAATCCAGCGACGGCTACATCACACTGCTCGGTCTCATCAGCCACGAGTATTTCCACACCTGGAACGTCAAGCGCCTGCGGCCAAGTGAGTTTGAACGCTACGACTACTCCAGCGAAAACTACACACAGTTGCTGTGGTTTTTTGAAGGCTTTACCAGCTATTACGACGACCTGCTGCTGCTGCGCGCTGGTCTGCTGGACGCGGCCGGCTATCTGAAACTCCTGAACAAAACCATCAACCAGGTTTTGCAAACGCCAGGGCGGCGTCAGCAAAGTGTCGCCCAGGCGAGCTTTGACGCCTGGGTGAAGTACTACCGGCAGGACGAAAACACCCCCAACGCCACGGTGAGCTATTACACCAAGGGCGCTCTTGTGGCCCTGTGCCTGGACCTGAGTTTGCGGCGTGAAGGCCGCACCACGCTGGACGCGGTGATGCGCGCGCTGTGGCAGCGCTGCCAAGGCGGCCCCATGCAGGAGTCCGATGTCCTGGCCGTGTTGCAGGAGCTTTCGGGACGCAGCTACGCCGGCGATATCACGGCCTGGGTCCATTCAACGGACGAATTGCCCCTGGCTGAGTTGCTCGCCGCCCATGGCGTTCAGTTGCAGGCCGACGTGGCGCAGCCGGCACAGCGTCTGGGAATTCGCGTGGCGCCAGGCGACGGCGTGCGCATCAAGACCGTGCTGCGCGGCGGCCTGGCCGAGCGCGCCGGGCTGGCTGCCGGGGACGAATGGCTAGGCATTGAAACACCTGCCGGAGCCTGGCGTCTTCAGCGACTGGACGACCTGCCGCTTTATGCACCACCCCACACTGCGCAGGTCACCGCCCTCGTTGCGCGCGACCAGCGGCTGCTGCGCCTGCCCCTGCAGCTCTCGGCAGGTGCGGAAGCTGCAAGCGACACCGTGCAACTGCGATTGACCGACCCGGCCTTGGCGGCCCGCTGGCTCTCAGAGCTTTGAATCCGTCGCAGCGCGGCGCGCCAGCCCTTTCGGTATAGTTTCCCGTTTGGCATCGATGAAAGAAAAAGTATGTCCTACACCACGATCGAAGTGCGCACCGAAGCCGAGAAAGTCGGCGTCATCACACTCAACCGTCCCAAGCAGCTCAATGCGCTCAACGATCAGCTCATGGACGAACTGGGCGAAGCCCTGCAAGCCTTTGACCGCGACGAGGCCATCGGCTGCATCGTGCTCACCGGCAGCGAGAAGGCCTTTGCAGCCGGCGCAGACATCGGCGCCATGGCCAAGTTCAGTTTTGCCGATGCGTACAAGGGCGACTACATCTCGCGCAACTGGGAAACCATCCGATCCATTCGCAAGCCCGTCATCGCCGCCGTCAGCGGCTTTGCGCTGGGCGGCGGCTGCGAGCTGGCCATGATGTGCGACTTCATCATTGCCGCCGACAACGCCAAATTCGGCCAACCCGAAATCAAGCTGGGGGTGATTCCTGGCGCCGGCGGCACACAGCGCCTGCCGCGCGCGGTGGGCAAGTCCAAGGCCATGGACATGGCCCTCACCGGCCGCATGATGGATGCGGTGGAAGCCGAACGCGCCGGACTGGTCAGCCGCATCGTGCCGCTCGACAAACTGCAAGAAGAAGCCCTGGGCGCCGCACTGGTGATCAGTGATTTTTCGCGCATTGCCGTCATGGCCGCGAAGGAATCGGTCAACCGCGCATTCGAGAGCGGCCTGTCCGACGGCGTGATGTTCGAGCGCCGCCTGTTCCACGCGCTGTTTGCCACCGCAGACCAGAAGGAAGGCATGGATGCGTTTGTGAACAAGCGCAAGGCGACGTTCACCCATCTTTGAGATTTAACCCCGAAATCTGTTCTATAATTTTGCTCTCGGTGATATAGCTCAGTTGGTTAGAGCGCAGCATTCATAATGCTGATGTCGGTGGTTCAAGTCCACCTATCACCACCAGATTCCACCCCTTGCAGGCGCGCCTCCAAGGGGTTTTTGCTTTGCGTTTTGCGGCCTCGAAACGGGGCATGCGCCTAGAATCCCCTGTTTCAGCCCCTGGATAGACCCATGACCCGCTGCACCCGCCTCCACGCGTTTCGCCGCCCGACCCTCGCAGTGTTGATCGCCCTGTGCGCCACAGGCCTGCTGCCCGCTCGCACGGCCCTGGCCCAAGTGCCTGGCGACTTGGGCGGCTCTCGCACCTTCCCTGAGCAGGCGAAGCGCGGGACGCTCACCGTTTTGTCCACCGTAGATGCGCAAATCGATGGCAAACCTGTGCGCATGGCGCCGGGCATGCGGCTTTTGAGCCCGCAAAACTCGCTCGTCATGCTGCACTCCGTGATCGGCAAGCAATACGTGGTGAATTTCCGGATCGAGCCCAGCACCGGCATGCTGCACACCGCCTGGATTCTGAACAAAGCCGAAATCGCCCTGCCGCGCCCCGGCAGCACAGAGCAGCGCAACTTCCGCTTCGAGAGCGACGCCGATCCGCGATAAAACGCGGGCATTTTTTAAGCTGCGCCACGGCCGGCGGCTGCTTGGAGCATGGCCCCGCGAGAATTCTTCCATGAGCAAAAAAGTCTTTATCAAAACCTTTGGCTGCCAGATGAACGAGTACGACTCGGCCAAGATGCTGGACGTCATGCACGCTGCTGAAGGCTACGAGCCCACGCAGGACGTCGAAGAAGCCGACTTGATTCTGTTCAACACCTGTTCGGTGCGCGAAAAGGCGCAGGAAAAGGTGTTTTCCGACCTGGGCCGGGTGCGCCACCTCAAGGAGCGCGGTGTACAAATTGGCGTCGGCGGCTGCGTCGCCAGCCAGGAAGGCGCCGAGATCATCAAGCGTGCGCCGTACGTGGACATCGTGTTCGGGCCGCAAACCTTGCACCGCCTGCCGCAGCTCCTGGAGCAGCGCCGGGTGCAGGCTCGCCCACAGGTGGACATCAGCTTCCCAGAAATTGAGAAGTTCGACCACCTGCCGCCCGCGCGTGTCGAGGGTGCATCGGCCTTCGTCTCGATCATGGAAGGCTGCAGCAAGTACTGCAGCTACTGTGTGGTGCCGTACACGCGCGGCGAAGAAGTCAGCCGCCCGTTCGACGACGTGCTGGTGGAAGTGGCGGGCCTGGCCGACCAGGGCGTCAAAGAAATCACTTTGCTGGGCCAGAACGTCAATGCCTACCGCGGGCCGATGGGCGACACGGCCGAAATCGCCGATTTCGCCTTGCTGCTCGAATACGTCGCCGAGATTCCCGGCATCGAGCGCCTGCGCTTTACCACCAGCCACCCGAACGAATTCACCCCGCGGCTGATCGAGGCCTATGCGCGCATTCCCGAGTTAGCCAACCACCTGCACCTGCCCGTGCAGCACGGCTCAGACCGCATCCTGATGGCCATGAAGCGCGGTTACACCGCTATGGAATACAAGAGCACGGTGAAGAAGCTGCGCGCCATCCGGCCCGATCTGGCGATGAGCAGCGATTTCATCGTCGGCTTCCCCGGCGAGACCGAAGATGATTTCGCCAAGATGATGAAGCTGATCGACGATGTTGGCTTCGACAACTCGTTCAGTTTCGTCTTTAGCCCCCGCCCCGGCACGCCCGCAGCCAACCTGCACGATGAGACGCCGGGCGACGTCAAGCTGCGCCGCTTGCACCAGTTGCAGGCCGTCATCAATGGCAACATCAAAACGATTAGCGAGCAACGCGTGGGCACGGTGCAGCGCATTCTGGTGGAAGGCGCGTCCAAGCGAGACGCCGATGAACTCATGGGGCGCACCGAGTGCAACCGCGTGGTGAACTTCGCCGGCCAGTCAAGGCTCGTGGGGCAGATGGTGGATGTGACCATTACCGAAGCCAAGGCCTACACCTTGCGCGGCGAGGTGCTGGTGCACGAGGCGGCGTAAAACATCGGAAGTGTTTCTGAAGCGCAAACAGGCCAAGTGCAGTTTTGCTTCTATTTTTATAGCTGCTAGCGCTGACCCAATAAGCGCTAGCGGCCTAAAACACTCAAAATTTAGAAGGGCATCTTGGGCATGCCGCCGCCCATGCCCTTCATGCCGCCCATTTTCTTCATCATCTTCATCAGGCCGCCGCCCTTCATCTTTTTCATCATGCCCTGCATCTGCTCGAACTCCTTGAGCAGGCGGTTGACTTCCTGAACCTGCACACCCGCGCCCCCGGCAATGCGCTTTTTGCGGGTGGCCTTGATGAGTTCGGGCTTGCCGCGCTCCTTGGGCGTCATGCTTTGAATGATGCCTTCCTTGCGTTTGATGTCTTTCTCGGCGCGGTCCATGTCCACCGCACCGGCCTTGGCCATCAACTGCGCGGGCAGCTTGTCCATCAGACTCGACAAGCCGCCCATCTGCTTCATCTGCTGCAACTGGCCCAGAAAGTCGTTGAGGTCAAAGCCGTCGCCGCTTTTCACCTTGGCGGCGAGCTTCTGCGCGGCCTCCATGTCGACACCAGCCGACACCTGCTCGACCAGGGCAACGATGTCGCCCATGCCCAGAATGCGGCCGGCGTGGCGCTCGGCATCAAACACTTCCAAGCCGTCGAGTTTTTCCGAAACGCCGGCAAACTTGATCGGAGCGCCCGTGATCTGGCGCACCGACAGCGCCGCACCGCCGCGCGAATCACCGTCGAGCTTGGTCAGGATGATGCCGGTGAGTGGCAGCGCCTCCTTGAAGGCCTTGGCCGTGTTGATGGCGTCCTGGCCCTGCATGGCGTCCACCACAAACAGCGTTTCCACCGGTTTGATGGCAGCGTGCAGGTCCTTGATTTCCTGCATCAACAGCTCGTCAATGGCCAGGCGGCCAGCGGTGTCGACCAGCAACACATCAAAGTAGTGTTTCTTGGCGTAATCAAGCGCAGCGAGGGCAATGTCGAGCGGTTTCTGGTCAGGCGTACTCGGAAACCATTCGGCGCCAGCCTGGGCCGTGACAGTCTTGAGCTGTTCAATGGCCGCTGGGCGGTAAACGTCGCCAGAGACGGTGAGCACCTTCTTCTTGCGCTTCTCGATCAGGTGCTTGGCCAGTTTGGCCGTTGTCGTGGTCTTGCCGGCGCCCTGCAAACCGGCCATCAGGATGACGGCCGGCGGCTGGGCATGGAGGTTGATGTCGGCCACGCCTTCGCCCATGGTGGCTGCAAGCTCGCGGTTGACGATGCCCACCAGCGCCTGACCGGGCTTGAGCGAGCCCAGCACGTCCTGGCCCAGCGCCTTCTCCTTCACGCGCGCAATGAAGTCGCGCACCACGGGCAGCGCCACGTCGGCTTCCAGAAGCGCCATGCGGACCTCGCGCAGCATATCCTGCACGTTCGATTCGGTAATGCGGGCCTGGCCGCGCATCTCTTTCACCAGGCGCGTGAGTTTGTCAGTAAGGGCGGAGGCCATGTGGGGAAATTCCGGGTAAGCGCCCGCAACTGCGGGCGGTAGGGCGCCAGGATGCGTGCCTGAGCGAAAGGTAAACTGCGCCCATGATTTTAGCTAGTAGCTCTCCCTCCGCCTTGCTGCTGGGGATAGCGGCCGCAGCAGCCTACGCGTTGCCTGCAGCGTTTGCGTCACGTCTGGGCGAAACTGGCGCGCGGCTGGCACTCTGGCTGGCCTGGGCGCTGCACGGCGCCATGCTGGCTGCAGGCATGCTGCAGAACGCCCCACGCTTTGGTTTTGCACCGGCCTTGTCGGTGACGGCTTGGCTGGTACTGACGGTGTACGGGATCGAGCGCGAGCTGTTTCCCAAGTTGCGCACCCGCTGGGTGCTGGCTGCGTTGGGGGCGCTGACGGTACTGCTGGCACTGGCGTTCCCTGGGCAGCCGCTGCAAGTCAGCGCAAGCGCCTGGCTGCCGCTGCATCTGGCGCTGGGGATTTCGGCCTATGGCCTGTTCGGCGCTGCGGTCGTTCATGCGGCGCTGATGACCCGCGCGGAAAAGCGCCTTCGCCTGGCGGAAGATACCCAGAGCGGCATGCCGCTTCTGACGCTCGAGCGCCTCACTTTTCGCTTTGTTACGGCAGGCTTCGTGCTGCTGACCGCGACGCTGATCGCCGGCGTCCTGTTCAGCGAAGCGCTCTATGGCCGCGCCTGGCGCTGGGATCACAAGGCGGTGTTTTCGGTCCTCTCGTGGCTGACCTTTGCCGCCCTGCTCCTTGGGCGCCGACGCTTTGGCTGGCGCGGGCGCAGCGCCGTGCGCGTGCTGTACGCAGGCGCCGTTCTGCTGCTGCTGGCGTACGTGGGTTCACGTTTTGCGCTGGAAGTCGTTCTGGGGCGGGCACCATGAAGTTTCTTGTTCTGCTGGCAGTCTTGTTCGTGGCGTACCTCGTTTGGCGCGGCAAGCGGGTGGAAAAAGATCCACCGCGCCCGCAAGCCCGGTCTTTGCCGGCGCCGCAGGACATGCTGGCCTGTGCGCGTTGCGGTGTGCACGTGCCACGCGGTGACGCCTGGTTGAGCGACGGACGCAGCTATTGCTGCCGCGAGCACCAGCAACAAGATGGCCGCTGACGCCGGGCGGCCCAGCACACCGACGCCCCCTCGCCGCCGAGGGGCTGGGCAGGACGCGGCCTTTCTGCGTTTGTGGCAAGGCTTCCTGACTGGGCGGGTAGTGGTGGCACTGGCGTTGCTGACGCTCCAGCTCGCCAGTCAGATGCTCAACCAGAACGCGGAACTGGTGGTGGTTCTGGTGTGTGTTCTGTATCTGGGCGCCACCATGGCCGTGCGCCTGGTTTCCGGCAAAGTGGCCCCTTCGCCAGAAACCGGCGTGCACTGGCTGCCCTCCATCGGCGTCGATCTGGCCTTGGTTTGCGCACTGCAGCTTCTGCACAACGGCAGCATGAGCTTCACGCCCTTGTTCGGCCTGCCCATCCTCATGGCTTCGGTGCTGGGCACGCTCACGCTGGCCATGGGAACCACTGCGGCCGTCACGCTGCTGCTGCTGGCATGGGCCTGGTGGTTTGGCGACCCCAGTGGCAGCGAGGCTACGCAGCGCTCGTTGCAGGCAGCGCTGACAGGCACTGGCTACTTCATCGTCGCGTTCATGGTGCAGCAGTTGGCGCTGCGCCTGGTGAGGGAGCAGCACATTGCCCAAAGCAGCCAGGCGACCGCCCTGGTGCAGAGCCAGGTCAGCGAGTTGGTCATCCAGAACCTTACTGAAGGAGTGCTGGTGGTGGACGAAGGGTTCGAGGTGCGCACCGCCAATCCTGCGGCCCTGGTGATGCTGGGCTCCCAATCCAGTCTGAGCCCACCATTCCTGTTGCAGGCACGGCCCGCCTGGCAAGCGCTTGCGGCGCTGGCGAGGCGCAGTTTCCGACAAAACGAACCGCAGGTGGCGGATATCAACCTGATCAGCGAATCCCAGAGCCCCATCGGTCTGCATGTGCGGACCTGGCTGACGGCTCCGCTAATGTCCGGCTCCGATGCACCCGGACAGCGCCTGTGCGTGATGTTTTTGCACGACTTGCGCGAACTCGAAGCCCGCCTGCGGACAGAAAAGCTCGCAGCCATGGGCCGCATGTCGGCCGCTGTGGCGCACGAAATCCGCAACCCGCTGGCTGCCATCGTGCAGGCCAATGCGCTGCTGGACGAGGACTTGCACGAACCCTCCCAGAAGCGCCTTGCGCAGATGATTGGACAGAATGCCGACCGGCTGGCGCATATTGCCGAGGAAATCCTCGACATCGCCCGCGTACAGCACCAGATGGACCATGCGCCCGCCGCGACCTTGGCGCTTGACGAATCGGTAGCTCAGATCTGGCGCGATTGGCAAGCCCACGCGCCCTCGCAGCGACAGGGTTTGCTGCGCCTGGGCGCACCGGCCATGCAAGTCGAGTTTGACGCCGAGCATTTGCGCCGTGTCTTGGTGAACCTGCTGGACAACGCCTTGCGCTATCGCTCAGGTGCATCGGATTCGCTGCAATTGCACACGCGCATGGAATCGCCTGGGCAAGCCAGCGTGCAGGTCTGGAGCAATGGCCCGCCCATGGACCAATCGGTCGAGCGGCATTTGTTCGAGCCGTTTTTTTCTTCAGAGAGCCGCTCCAGCGGGCTCGGCTTGTACATCTGCCGCGGCTTGTGCGAGCGCCACGGGGCCAGCATCGGCTACCAGCGCCTGCAACGCCATGTTGCCGAGAGCGAATGCAGCGGCAATGCATTTACCGTTCGCTTTCGCAGTACCGGTATCCTGCCCTCACCGGATGCCTCTCTTTTTGATACCGTTGTGGTTTGATCCCCTCCTACTTGATGAACTCCCAGCCCGCTTCCGTTTTGGTGGTTGACGACGAGCCCGACCTGCGCACGCTGTATGAACTGACGCTGCTGCGCGAGGGTTACCGCATCGACACGGCCGGCACCGTAGCGCAAGCGCGGGAGTTGCTTGCAGGCCACCGCTACGATGTGGTCATTACCGACATGCGTTTGCCCGATGGCTTTGGCATGGAGCTGCTGCACGATCTGCGCCAACAGCAGCGTCCCGAGCGCTGCTTGGTGATGACCGCTTACGGCTCTGCCGAGAATGCCGTGGAGGCCTTGCGCGCCGGTGCGTTCGACTACCTGACCAAACCGGTGGATCTCAAACAGTTCCGCGCAGTAGTGGCCTCTGCAGTTCAGGGGACCGAGGGCGTCCAGCCACCGCGCGCTGTGGCGGGAAGGCCAGGTGCGCCAGGCCCAGCCAGCCGCGTCGGCGGCACTGCACTGGAGCGCCTGGTGGGCGAGTCCGAAGCCATGCGCAACGTCAAGCAGCGCGTGACCAAGGTGGCCCGTGGCATGGCGCCCGTGCTGGTGCGTGGCGAGTCTGGTACCGGCAAAGAGCTGGTAGCGCGCGCCCTGCATGAAAACAGCCAGCGCGCCGCTGGGCCGTTGATTGCTGTCAACTGCGGTGCGATCCCCGAAGCCCTGCTGGAAGCCGAGTTCTTTGGCGCGCGCAAAGGCTCCTACACCGGCGCCACCCAAGACCGCGCAGGCTATTTTCAAGCCGCACAAGGCGGCACCCTGTTTCTTGATGAAATTGGCGACCTGCCGCTGGCCATGCAATCCAAATTGCTGCGCGCGATCCAGGAGCGCAGCGTACGCCCGCTCGGCGCCACGCAAGAAGAGCCGGTGGATGTGCGCATCGTGAGCGCCACCCACCGCGACTTGGCGGCCGACGTGCAGGCGGGGCGTTTCCGGCAAGATCTCTACTACCGCCTCAACGTCATCGAGGTGGTGATTCCCCCGCTGCGCGAGCGCCGCGAAGACCTTCCCGCGCTGTGCCGCGCCCTGCTGACACGCATCGCCCATGAATCGGGGACGACTGCACCCGAGTTGACCGATTCCATGGTGCAAGCCATCGCAGCCCATCCACTGACCGGCAACGTGCGCGAACTGGAAAACCTGCTGCACCGAGCGGTTGCACTCGGCGACGGCAACGAATTGCATGTGGACTGCGCGGTATCCAGCGTCTCGCCCCTGCCCGCCGCCCTTGCAGCGACCCCAGCGCCGGATGCCCCCGCTCTTTCCGCACCCTTTGCGCCCGAACCCCTGCCTCGCGACCTGCAGGGTTGGCTGGACCAGCAAGAACGCGGCATTCTCGTTCGCGCGCTGCAAGAAAACCATTTCAACCGCACCGCGACCGCAGCCCGCCTGGGCATCAGCCTGCGCCAGATTCGCTATCGCATTGCACGACTCAACATCAGCGCGCCGGGCGACAACCATGCCGACGAGGACGTCTGAGGGCCCCGTCTGGCAGGACGACTGGTACCGCCCTGCCATCGCCCTGGCATCGCCCCATTGCGACCCCCGACCAGCGGATGCACAGACCGATCTGATCGTGGTGCACTCCATCAGCCTGCCCCCAGGGCAATATGGAGGGGACGAAGTGCCGGCCCTGTTTCTTGGCACACTCGACTGTGCTTCCCACCCCTACTTCGAGCGCTTGCGCGGTCTGCGCGTTTCTGCCCATTTTTTTGTCAGACGCTCGGGCGCTGTGGTGCAGTTTGTCGGCTGTGATCAACGCGCCTGGCACGCGGGCGAATCACACTACCGCGGCCGCAATCGATGCAATGACGATTCGATCGGCATAGAGCTCGAAGGCCTGGAGGGCGAAGCCTTCGAGCCCGCCCAATATGCAGCGCTCACGCGGCTGTGCCAGGCGCTTGCCCAGCGCTATCCCATTGCCTTTGTTGCTGGGCACGAACACATCGCCCCCGGCCGCAAGGGGGACCCCGGTGCTGCGTTCGATTGGGCCCAGTTCCAGCAAGGGCTCCGCCTGCCCGGCATTCACTTCCCAGCACGCTGACCGGCGGGCGGCGGGCCCACGAAATCTTTTTTCCACAGGCATCTTGCAGGCGCCGCGTGGCTTCGCGGGCCAAACCCGTTGGAAAAGCGCATGACGTCTTGCGGCCGCAATGCGCCGCAAGTCTCAGTGCCTGATCTGAGGAATATTCCTTCGGAGTGGATCTACTATTTTGCTAAACACTACATTTAGTGTGTTGAACTTATTTTCAACACTAGATACAGTTGCATGCCGTGTCAATTTCTTTGGACTCCCACCCCATGCAACCTACTCTCTCCGTGTCTTTCCTTGGCCAGATGCCGCCGGTTCTGTCCTCCAGCGAGCCTGTTCGGCAAGGACCTCCGCATGCCTTGGCGCACTATCAAATCATTCGCCGCAACGGTTCCGTTGTGCCTTTCGAACCGCAGAAAATCACGGTGGCCTTGCTGAAGGCCTTTTTGGCCGTGCGCGGCACGCAGAGCGCCGCATCGGCCAGCATTCGCGAGTCGGTAGAAGCACTGACCCAGACCGTGGTGCGCGCGCTGCTGCGTTCACGCCCCAGCGGCGGCACCTTCCCTATCGAGGACGTGCAGGACCAGGTTGAGCTGGGTCTGATGCGCGCAGAGCAGCACGACATCGCGCGCGCCTATGTGCTTTACCGCGAGCGGCGCGCCCAGGAAAGAGCCCGCCAGCACCCTGTACAGGGACAGGCTGGCGCCCCAGTACTGCATGTCCTGCACAGCGGTGAACGCGTGCCCCTGGACATGCGCGAACTCCGCGCACTGGTCGACGCCAGCTGCGCTGGCCTGGGCGATCACGTCGCCGCAGAGTCCATCGTGCAGGAGACCTTGCGCAACCTCTACGATGGCATTGCGCTCGACGAAGTCTTCAAGGCTGCGATTCTTGCCGCTCGCACAAGGATCGAAGAACACCCGGACTACAGCTACGCGACGGCACGCCTGCTGCTGCACACCATTGCATGCGAGGTGTTGGGTACGGAAATGTCCACCGATCAGCACGATGGCAGCTATCGCCAAGCGTTTTCCGAGCGCCTGCGCGAGGGCGTGAGCCAGGGCTTGCTGGACGAGCGCCTGTTGCAGTTCGATCTGGAGCGACTGGCGGCTGCGCTGCGCCCGGAGCGTGATCTGCAGTTCGACTATCTCGGACTGCAGACCCTGTACGACCGTTACTTTTTGCACGTACAGAAGCGTCGCATCGAAATGCCGCAAAGCTTTTTCATGCGGGTGGCCATGGGACTGTCACTGAACGAAGTGGATCGGGAAGCACGCGCCATCGAGTTCTACGAACTGCTTTCAGCCTTCGATTTCATGTCGAGCACACCGACCTTGTTCAACAGCGGAACCCGTCGCTCACAGCTCTCCAGTTGCTACCTGACCACAGTTCCGGACGATCTCGATGGCATATACGAATCGATCAAGGAAAACGCCCTGCTTTCCAAGTACGCCGGGGGCTTGGGCAACGACTGGACCCGCGTGCGTGCACTCGGCAGCCACATCCAGGGAACCAATGGCGAGTCGCAAGGCGTGGTGCCCTTTCTCAAGGTGGTGAACGACACGGCCGTCGCCGTCAATCAGGGCGGAAAGCGCAAAGGCGCCGTATGCGCTTACCTGGAGACCTGGCACCTGGATATCGAAGAGTTTCTGGATCTGCGAAAGAACACAGGCGACGACCGACGCCGCACGCACGACATGAACACCGCCCATTGGATCCCTGATCTGTTCATGCGGCGCGTGCTGGAGAAAGGAAGATGGACACTGTTTTCGCCCTCCGACGTTCCGGATTTGCACGATCTCTTCGGTGCCGAATTCGAAGCGGCGTATGTCGAATACGAAGCGCAAGCGGCACGCGGAAAAATTGCCCAATCGCGATCTGTGGAGGCCTCCGATCTGTGGCGAAAAATGCTGACCATGCTGTTCGAAACAGGCCATCCCTGGATCACGTTCAAGGACGCCTGCAACTTGCGGTCCCCGCAGCAGCACGCTGGCGTCGTGCATTCCAGCAATCTGTGCACCGAGATCACGCTCAACACCAGTGACACCGAAACCGCGGTCTGCAACCTGGGTTCCGTGAACCTGCTCAATCACCTCGCGCGGGATGAGCAAGGCCTTCTGGCACTGGACCATGCGAAGCTGCGCCGCACCGTGACCACTGCGATGCGCATGCTCGACAACGTCATCGACATCAACTATTACGCAGTCAAGAAGGCACGTGACGCCAATCTGCGCCACCGCCCGGTCGGCCTGGGCCTTATGGGTTTCCAGGACGCGTTGTACGCGCTGCGCATTCCGTACGCCTCTGAGAAGGCCGTGTTGTTTGCCGACACATCGACCGAAGCACTGTGTTACTACGCCTACGAGTCCTCGTCGAACCTGGCAGTGGAGCGGGGCCGATACAGCAGTTTCAAGGGGTCGCTCTGGGATCGCGGAATTCTTCCGCTCGACACGCTCGACTTGCTAAAGAACGAACGCGGCGGATATGTCGAAGTCGACCGCTCATCCCGCCTTGACTGGGAGGCGCTGCGCAGCAAGATCGCGCGCGACGGCATGCGCAATTCCAACTGCGTGGCGATCGCACCGACAGCCACCATCTCCAACATCATTGGCGTCGACGCGTCGATCGAACCGTGCTTTGGCAATCTTTCTGTGAAATCCAACCTCTCGGGCGAATTCACCGTCATCAACCATGGGCTGGTGCGAGACCTCCAGCGCGCGGGCATCTGGGACGAAGTGATGCTCATGGACCTCAAACACTTCAAGGGTTCGCTCCAGTTCATTGACCGCGTACCCCGGGAACTCAAAGACCTCTACGCGACCGCCTTCGAGATCGCCCCGCGCTGGCTGGTGGAAGCGGCCGCGCGCCGGCAGAAGTGGATCGACCAAGGTCAGAGCTTGAACATCTACATGGCTGGAGCCTCTGGCAAGACGCTTGATGAAACCTACAAGCTCGCCTGGCTCCGCGGCCTCAAGACCACCTACTACCTGCGCACGCAGTCGGCCACGCATGTGGAGATGAGCACCGTGCACTCGCGCCAACTCAACGCCGTGGTCACCCACGCAGACGAGATGACCGGTGCGAACGTGTCGGTGCCTGGCAGTGACGTTGCGTTCTGCGCCATCGACAACCCCGAGTGCGAGGCTTGTCAGTAGGTGCCGTGAACACACATCCCCGTTTGTTCTTGTGCTGTGAAGCAACAGAAACCGCGTCGCGCCGCGCTTGCGCGCTTTTCATTTCGGAGCAGTGCTCTCATAATGCGAGCACTGGAAAAACCATGCTGACCTGGGACGACGAAGTCACAACGCTTTCGCAAATTTCTACCGACCGCGGAGCGCACGCTGCGCCGCAGTCTGCCGCAGCGACGCCTGCCGCTGCGTCGACGGCGCAAGGCGCTGGGGCCCAACCC